>NZ_JBPKBJ010000001.1:0-133929 GCF_051390655.1 Acinetobacter sp. P1(2025) | reverse complement strand
AGATTCAATCAATAATTGAACCGCTCTATCTCTGATTTCAGGGGTGTATTTTACTTTTTTCATCGGGACATTCTCTCAAGAAAAGTGGTCTCCGACAAACCCGGTACGGTTCACTATTACCTCCCATCAAGTAAGAAAAAATAGAGCCATTAGGCTCTATTTTTTATTTCAAGGAAATTTCATTTGTCGCTAAGGAAAACTTATATGTCGCCTTACGAATGATTTAACATTAATGTAACAATCTCGAAATATGTGTCAAAAATCTCACATTATCTGTCATTCAGCGGACGTGAGCAAATACTTACCAGCTCAAAGCACCACCTGTTTGGTAATCTGTTACGCGCGTCTCGAAGAAATTCTTCTCTTTACGCAAGTCCATCATCTCAGACATCCATGCAAATGGGTTTGTTACACCAGCGAATTGCTCTGGTAAACCGAGTTGCGATAAACGACGGTTACAGATGAACTTCAAATATTCTTCCATCATGCTTGCATTCATGCCCAATACACCGCGTGGCATAGTGTCACGTGCATATTCGATCTCAAGCATTGTACCTTCAAGAATCATTTGAATCACTTCTTGTTGGAATTCAGCAGTCCAAAGGTGAGGGTTCTCAATCTTGATTTGGTTGATCATATCGATACCAAAATTCAAGTGCATTGATTCATCACGTAGGATGTATTGGAATTGCTCAGCAACACCATTCATCTTGTTGCGACGACCCATACTCAAGATTTGAGTAAAACCACAGTAGAAGAAAATACCTTCTAATACACAGTAGAATGCAATCAAGTTACGAAGTAAACGTTGATCGTTTTCAGGCGTACCTGTGTGGAATGTAGGATCACTCAAAGATTGAGTATATTTCAGACCCCATGATGCTTTACGTGCAACACTTGGAATCTCACGGTACATGTTGAAGACTTCGCCTTCGTCCATACCTAAAGATTCGATACAGTATTGGTAAGCATGCGTGTGAATCGCTTCTTCAAATGCTTGACGCAAAATGTATTGGCGGCATTCAGGGTTTGTAATATGACGATAAATCGCCAAGACCAAGTTGTTTGCAACCAACGAATCTGCAGTTGAGAAGAAACCTAAAGAACGCATAACGATAGTACGCTCATCTTCGGTTAAGCCATTTTCAGACTTCCAAAGTGCGATATCGTGGTTCATGTTAACTTCTTGTGGCATCCAGTGGTTTGCACACCCGTCTAAGTATTTTTGCCAAGCCCACTCATATTTGAATGGAACAAGTTGGTTTAAATCCGCACGACAGTTGATCATGGCTTTATCATCAACTTGTACGCGCTGTGCACCCATTTCAAGCTCTTCTAAGCCCGGTGCAACGTCCAAATGATCTAGGGCTGCAGATGCTCTAGCCAACGAATCGGTTGGATTTGTTGCTCGGTTGGCACTGGTTCCAGTGGGTTGTGCAACTGCCACGCGCGGCGATGATTGCTCTGAATCAGATACCACTTGCGTATTAAGCGTTTTTTGCGAGTCGAGGGACGCAGACTTGTGTTCAGGTGCAGTCGGTTTTTGCGTATCATCTTCAAAATCGTCCCAGCTAAGGATAGACATATTTAATCTCACTATAATCTTAATTTATTTACATTGCAGTTTTAAAAAATGAAAATGGCGCATAAGAAACACAGCAAAACAAAAAGGGTAATAATCAATCCCATCATCGCTAAACGTTTGAGATTGATAGTTGCGGGAAGTGAGTTTGGCGTTAATAATTTGCCTGTTTCATCATAAATGGCAATCGCTCTTGCCCCGCTACTTAGCCCTAGCTCTTGTAATGCTCGTATTTCTACTTGTGTTAAACCAAATTCCATTCGCTCCATTGCTTGAATAAACATATAAGGAGCTAAATACTTAAAACCGCCACCACCACGTTTGAGTAACTGCGTTAATGTAGTTTCAGCGATACTAAAATCACCTAATAACGAACGTGGATGTGAAAACTGTGCACATTCAGTTAGATATTCTGTAGAAGATGGATAATGAAGTACTATCCGATCGACATAAATCTGTACTAAAACAGCAGGAGCATTAGCATATCGTTCTAAATCAGTTTGAAGCATAGTTCTACTTCCCAATAAAGCACTTTATTGATCTTGCTTACGCTGTTGTTTCCGAATGGCTAAAAATGCATAAACCATCGGTACATAAAAGAAAATAAAGGCAAAGATCAGAACAGCTAATCCCAACATATAGTTATGAGTCATAGTCATCATACTCTTTGCCTTAATCTTTAGAACCCTTCTTGCTATAAAGAAGGGTGCTTTATTGGATTAAATTACTGACAAGCTTCACAGTCTGGATTGTCAATTGAACATGCCATTGGTACAGGTGCTGCTGTAGTGAAACCATCTTCTTCAACTTGAGCTTCTGGTTTTTTCTCTTCAACCGCTTGAGCTGCAACGACAGGAGCCTCAACTGATGCTGGTTTAACTGCGTTCAATGCACCCGTATTGATTGTTGATTTCTCAGCAGAAGTCGCACCCAAAGCACGGAGGTAATAAGTCGTTTTAAGACCACGTAACCATGCCATCTTATAGGTAATGTCAAGTTTCTTACCGTTTGCACCAGCGATGTAAAGGTTCAGCGACTGTGCTTGATCAATCCATTTTTGACGACGTGATGCTGCATCAACGATCCAACGAGTTTCCACTTCAAAAGCTGTCGCGAAGATTGCTTTCAATTCCTCAGGAATACGTGCAATCTTTTGTACTGAACCTTCAAAGTGTTTCAGATCATTTACCATCACGGTATCCCATAGACCACGTTCTTTTAATGCACGAACAAGGTAAGGGTTAATCACTGTGAATTCACCTGAAAGGTTAGATTTCACATACAAGTTTTGGAATGTTGGCTCAATCGACTGAGACACACCACAAATGTTTGAAATCGTTGCAGTCGGTGCAATCGCCATTACATTTGAGTTACGCATACCATCTTTTTGAACTTTGGCACGTAAGCTATCCCAATCCAAACGTTGAGTACGATCAACTTCGAACATACGTTGAGGACGTGATTTAGCAACTAACTCTAAAGAGTCGATTGGTAGAATGCCTTGATCCCACAATGAACCTTTAAATGTTGAGTAAGCACCACGCTCTAGCGCAAGATCGCTTGATGTTTGAATCGCGTAGTAACTGATCACTTCCATAGATTCATCAGCAAAATCAACTGCTGCATCTGAACCGTAAGCAATGCCCATTTCATATAGTGCATCTTGGAAGCCCATGATACCCATACCGACAGGGCGGTGCTTTAAGTTCGAGTTTTTCGCTTGTGGTACAGCGTAGTAGTTAATGTCGATTACGTTGTCGAGCATACGTACCGCAGTTTTAATCGTGCGAGCTAATTTCTCACGATCTAACACACCACCTTGAACGTGTTGTACAAGGTTAATCGAACCCAAGTTACAAACTGCGATTTCATCTTGGCTTGTGTTCAATGTAATTTCAGTACACAAGTTTGATGAGTGCACCACGCCAACGTGTTGTTGTGGTGAACGTAAGTTACATACGTCTTTGAATGTGATCCACGGATGACCTGTTTCAAATAACATCGAAAGCATTTTGCGCCATAAGTCTTTGGCACGTACTTTCTTGTGTAGCATGTTTTGTTCTTTTGCTACTGCTTCGTAATGCGTATAACGTTCAGCAAACTCAGCACCTGTTAGATCGTGTAGATCAGGCGTTTCTGAAGGTGTAAATAATGTCCATTCAGCATCTTCAAATACACGTTGCATGAATAAATCAGGAACCCAGTTCGCTGTATTCATGTCGTGAGTACGACGACGATCATCACCTGTGTTTTTACGTAACTCTAGGAATTCTTCAACATCTAAGTGCCAAGTTTCTAAGTACGCACAAACCGCACCTTTACGCTTACCACCTTGGTTAACAGCAACTGCGGTATCATTCGCTACTTTAAGGAATGGAACAACACCTTGAGACTTACCATTTGTACCTTTGATATATGAGTTCAAAGCACGTACAGGTGTCCAGTCATTACCTAAACCACCAGCCCATTTAGAAAGCATTGCGTTGTCACGCATCGCACCATAAATGTCATATAGGTCATCACCAATTGTTGTTAAATAACAGCTTGATAATTGTGGGCGTAATGTACCTGAGTTAAATAGCGTTGGCGTAGATGCCATGTAATCGAAGCTAGATAATAAGTTATAGAACTCGATTGCACGCTCTTCTTTATTTTCTTCATTGAGTGCGAGACCCATTGAAACACGCATAAAGAATAATTGTGGTAATTCAAAACGTACGCCATTTGAATGAATGAAGTAACGATCGAATAAAGTTTGTAGGCCTAGATAGGTAAATTGATTTGAGCGTTCAGGTTGAATCGCTGCTGATAATTTAGCAAGGTCAAAATTAAGAAGATCCGGAGATAAAAGATCAAGCTCGATCCCTTTCTTCAAGAAAGGTTCTAAAGCATCATTCTCAGATGTATCTGTTGATAAACCTAAGAATTCTAATCCAGTGCCGACAAGCTCATTACATAACAAGCGTGCAGTCACATAAGTATAATTTGGCTCTTGTTCGATACGCGTACGAGTCGCCATCATCATCGTTGTTGCGATGTCACTTTCTTTTACGCCGTTATAAAGGTTTTTAACGGTTTCATCGACAATCGCTTGAACGTCAATTCCTTCCAAGCCTTCGCTTGCAGTTTCAATCGTTGCTGTAAGCGCATCTAAATCCAACGGTTGGAGCTGACCGTTGTGATCGGTGATTTGCAATGTTGGATGGTGATTTGCACCTGTTTGCTGACGAGCAGTTGCACGTTGTTCACGATAAATCACATAAGCACGAGCAACTTTTTGCTCGCCTGTACGCATGAGTGCCAATTCAACTTGATCTTGAATTTCTTCGATGTGAATCGTACCGCCAGATGGTAAACGACGTTTAAACGTGTTCATTACCATTTCAGTAAGTTGAGAAATACGGTCATGGATGCGACTTGAGTCTGCTCCTTGTTGACCTTCAACAGCTAAAAATGCTTTCCCAATCGCAACAGAGATTTTCTCAGCATTAAAAGTCGCAATTTCGCCAGTGCGCTTAATAACCTGAAGTTGGCCAGGAGTAGAAGTGATGATGCTCATGTCAGCATAGCTCCATTATCATCTATTTTTATGTTCATGGACCGTTTGAATCGAGCAAAAAGTATGCCACGATGTTTGAGGGATAAACACAATACTTAGTGGTTAAAGTTTATTTTCAACACAAGATACGGGATTTTTAACAGCAGATCAATCCTTGACATTTTAGTAAATTTTTTTTCATGTCTTAACTGCTGAATTCACAGGCACATAGCATAACAAAGCCGTCTAAAAAGGCTTATAGATAACTCTGTGGATAACTCAAAAAACAAACACTTAAATCAGTATCGATCAGTTAAGAAACAAATTGTTTAACACTGGTACAAAATCTATACTCAAAATTCATCCTGTTCTTAAACTGAGCTGAGAATAGAAAAACATATTAAAATTCATAATTTTAATAAAAATATAACAAAACTATATTGCCGTGTATCAGTTTGGTGAACGACTACTTGTTTACAATGTAAACGTGTGTATATTGCAAAACATAAACCAATGTATCTGTCAGATTTTAAAGATAGATTCTCTCTGATTGTAGGGGCAAACATATGAGCCAAGAAGAAAAGTTACCGAAGATTTTGATTGTTGAAGATGACGAACGATTAGCGCGTTTAACACAAGAGTATTTAATCCGTAATGGGTTAGAAGTTGGTGTTGAAACAGATGGTAACCGTGCCATTCGTCGTATTATTAGCGAACAACCAGATTTAGTTGTACTTGATGTGATGTTACCAGGCGCAGATGGCTTAACAGTTTGTCGTGAAGTTCGCCCACATTACCATCAACCGATCTTGATGTTGACAGCGCGTACTGAAGATATGGATCAGGTACTTGGTTTAGAAATGGGTGCGGACGATTATGTCGCTAAACCTGTACAGCCACGTGTGTTGTTGGCTCGTATTCGAGCACTTTTACGTCGTACTGACAAAACAGTAGAAGATGAAGTTGCTCAACGTATCGAATTCGATGATCTTGTGATTGATAATGGTGGTCGCTCAGTCACTTTAAATGGCGAATTAGTCGACTTCACTAGTGCTGAATATGACTTATTATGGTTATTAGCATCTAATGCAGGTCGTATTTTATCACGTGAAGACATTTTTGAGCGCTTACGTGGTATTGAATACGATGGACAAGATCGTTCGATCGACGTGCGTATCTCACGTATTCGCCCAAAAATCGGTGATGATCCAGAAAACCCTAAACGTATTAAAACAGTCCGTAGTAAAGGTTATTTATTTGTAAAAGAAACCAACGGGGTCTAAATCCTCCGAATCCCTCTTTTTCATGAAAGGGGGATGACTCCCTTGAAAAAAGGGACTTGTGCAGTTTACTGCTCAGGAGGGACTTTAATTAGTTTGGAATTATTGACCTTATGGTAAGTCGAGTACTCAAAAACAGCATATTCTTGCGTATCTATGCTGGTTTGGTCGTTTTAGTGGTTGTGGTTGCCGCATTTTGTTATTTGCTGGTTCAAATCATTAACTACCAACGTGCGCAAGAATATCGTGAATCACTTACGGATGGGATTTCATTCGTAATTAGTGAAGGGGTATCTCGCCAACCTGCCAAGCAGCAAAAGCTAGATTGGATTTCTGATGCTTCTGATTTGTTAGAGCTTCCAATTTATTATGTTGATGCTGCGCGTGTTGAATTATCTCGAACTGAGAAAAGACGAATTTCTGAGCAAAAATCTGTTGTGCGCTACGATGCAAACAACGGGGTTGGTTATATTATTATTGGTTTAAAAGATGACCCGAAGCATTTTATCTATATTAAAGTAGATAAAATTGGCGAACGTCAGATGAAGGCGTTGCCTATATTTGTCTTGGATTATTTAATTTTCTATCCGGGACAAGAGCGTGAATACTTAGAAAAAATTAAAAAGCACTTCTATTATCCGATTGATATTTTAGATATTCGTGAGATTAATCTCGATTCAGAGCAAATTGGTCGTTTACGCCAAGATCAAAGTGTCCTGTTGTATAAGGACAGTGCGACTGTTCGAGGCACAACCATTTCGATTGTTTCACCGATGCCGAATCATCCAGCACAAGTTTTGGTCTTAGGTCCAGTTCCGATGTTCAACTGGATGCCATTCCAGCTCGCAGCAGGGATTACTCTATTTAGTTTATTCTTGTTGAGTTTAGGCGTTTATGGGTTGATTTTACCTTTAGAACGAAAGATTCGTCAGGTTCGTCATGCCTTAAACAAAATGAAATCTGGTGATCTGTCATTGCGTGTCCCGATCGAGGGAAGTGATGAAATGGCAAACTTGGCATCCAGCTATAACAATATGTCCGATCATATTCAGCGTTTAATCGAGGCACAACGTGAGTTGATGCGTGCGGTTTCTCATGAGTTGCGCACACCTGTTGCTCGTATACGCTTTGGGATGGAAATGCTTGCCGAAGAAGATGATTATAATTATCGGATTCAGCAAGTGGATATGATTGATAAAGACATTGAAGCGCTGAATACCTTGATTGATGAGATTATGACTTATGCCAAATTGGAGCAGGGTACACCATCATTAGATTTTGAAGATGTCGTGCTAGTTGAAGTGTTGGATCAAGTGGCGATGGAAACAGAAGCACTGAAAACACAAAAAGAGATCGAACTCATTGCACCTCCTTTAGCGCTTCGTGTCGATGCTGAAAGACGCTATTTACATCGAGTTGTACAAAATCTTGTAGGTAATGCGGTTCGCTATTGTGACAATAAAGTGCGAATTAGTGGTGGTGTTCGTGCAGATGGTAAAGCCTATGTCTGCGTCGAAGATGATGGTCCTGGTATTCCAGAGCAAGAGCGCTCACGTATTTTCGAAGCTTTTGCACGCTTAGATGATAGTCGTACTCGTGCCTCAGGTGGTTATGGATTAGGGTTGTCAATTGTAAGCCGTATTGCATATTGGTTTGGTGGTGATATACAAGTCGATCAAAGCCCAAATCTCGGTGGGGCGCGTTTTATCATGACATGGCCAGCAAAACGTTATAAACAGCCTGCAAAAAAATAAACCTCAGATATCTGAGGTTTCTCTTTGTCGCAATTAATTATTCTTGTACAGAAGCATCTGGTTCGATGAGTGGATACCCCGATTTTAAACGCTGTAATGCATCAGCATTAAAATCAATTAATAGAGAGTTATTTTTTACATCAATTTTATAATTTCGAATGAGTGGTTTATCTCCATCAAGTGTTTCGACTTTATATGTATCTGCAATATTTAGAATACCTTCTAGATTTGTTGTGGTCGCAGCAAAATCCTCTCTAAAAACTTCATAAATATCTCTTAGGTCAAAAATCGCATTGTCTGCGTCAGGATGTTTTTGAATATAAGTTTCGATATGACGCATTAAGAGTTGTGAGAAAAAGAAATAGTCTGTGTCATGTGTGTATTCTAGCTGCATATTTTTCTCCTTGTTTTATAACTCTAGAATACCGATGAATGGAGACAAGAGTGTATAAACTTAATTAAAGCATGTAGCTGAATTGAAACATATTATGTCGATATCACAACTTGGTTTCGTCCTTGATGTTTGGCTTGATACAACGCATCGTCAGCCTGTTTAAATAGTGCATCAATAGACTGTTGATTTCAGGAGTGCACAAACAGATCCCAATGCTGACTTGTATGTAAAACTGCTGCTGATCATTGAGTGGAATAGGCATCTTACTGATGTTTAAACGTATATTTTCAGCATATTGAAAAGCTGTATCAGGGTCGATGTCACTCATAAAAATTGCGAATTCTTCACCACCTAAACGTCCAAGTAAATCATTTGGTCTGAGTAATGAATGAATCGCCTGTACGCCATATTTCAGTGCTTTGTCTCCCATTTGATGACCATAGGTATCATTCACTTTTTTAAAGTGGTCGAGGTCAAGCATCAAAAATGCTGTGGTTTGTTGTGCTTTTTGAGCTTGTGCATGTAGTAGTTGTACTGACTGGAGGAATTGCCGTCGAGTTAAACTAGAGGTGAGCTCATCATGTGCAATGATGTGTTGTAATTCCTGAATGAGCTTTGATCTTACCATATTGATATTGGACACAGTAAGAGGTGCAATCGTCATCATAATCAAGCTAAATCGAATAGAGATGGTATTGTTTAAATATTGATGTGGATAGAGTTGTAAATAATTTTCTGAAACATGATGAATGATAAAAGCACAGGTTATCGAAGTAATGATCGCAACAGAAAAATGTCGATAAGCAAGCGCACACCAAATCAAGGGTGCAATTGGGTAAAGTAGCGAACCTGGTCCTGTATCGTAATATGCAATCACAATTGAAATAAGAACTGCAAATAGCGGAAAACTCAGTTGAACAGTTTGAGTTTTAAATTCTATAAATTGTTGTTTTAACTCTTTAAAGTTTGGTGCATTAAGTAGTGCAGGAAGAAGTAAGAGGGCATTTTGGATTTCAGCCGTAAACCAATAGCCAAAATCGATCCAAAACGTACCCAAAGCAAATTTAGTATTAAAATAGGGGAGTGAAATCGCTGCGAATAATGAACTAGATAAAGCCCCAATACAGCAAAAGCTAAATAAAAATAGATAAAAGTAACCTTGATGTAATGAGCGAATGTAATTCCGAAATCTAATATAGAGCGCTAATGTGGTGATGACATAAAGTAAATTGGCTGAGGTTAAACATACATTCAGCAAAAAAGGAGTGTCTTGCATTGAATCTGCAATTAAATACCCAGCTATAGCGCCAATAAAACTGATTGGGTGGCGTGTTTGAGGAAAGCGAATCAGGATACCTAAAAGAACGGAGTTCGCTGGCCAAAATGAAGCTAAAAATGTAAGTTGGCGTGTTGCGATACCAAGTAAGCAGCAGAATAAAATAACTGCACTGAACAATAAAAATAATTGGGAAAGCGAAAGAGATTTTGATGCGACTTTAAGTGAGGGCATTCTAACGCTGTTCCTGATGGCTTTTGAGTGGCGCTATTATATAAATTTTGTTTAAAATTTAACCATAAATTTATGCTTATGCAATCATTTGGTTCATGTTGTTATATTTTTGCGCATGGCTTGTAAAAGAAGAATGTTTTTGGCGCATAAATATAGAAAAAAATGATTAATAACTTATACGTGATTTGATTAATCGATTTTTGAGGGTGAATTAACACTGATCTTATATATATCAGTAAATTTATGAACAAAATCATCCAAAAGACTAAAGCGCTTCAACTAGCATGAGAAATTAGAAATCAGGTACAATTGGCGGGATTAATTTTGTGTTTGGTGTATTTGAAGGCCAATACATACATTCTTTGTTAAAAATAGGCCTGCCAGGAGTTATCCCCGCATGAGTGCCATTACTCCATACGATTGGGCGATTATCGCTTTCGTGATCGGCGTTACATTTCTTTGCGTTTTTATGCTGACAGTCCCTTTACTCCTTGGGGGTAAAGCATGGGGGCGTGCCAAGCAAGAGCAGTTTGAATCAGGCGTAGTAGGTGCGGGCGGTGCTCGTATTCGCTTGTCAGCCAAATTCTATCTCGTTGCCATTTTCTTTGTTGTTTTTGATCTTGAAGCTCTCTATCTCTACGCGTGGTCTACATCTGTGCGTGAAGTAGGGTGGTTTGGATTTACCACGGTTGTGATTTTTGTGGTTGATCTCTTGATTGCCTTGATTTATGCCATTTCTGTTGGTGCGTTGAACTGGGCGCCAGTAGATCGTCGTAAATCTGCAGGTGTTGCAATGAAAATTGGTTCGCCAAATATGAATATTGCTGAGATCACTCGATTCAATAACATTGAAGAATTGGTTGTCGATCCTACAGGTCATATTCCAGCACAGTCTTCTGGTCGTGTTAAATCTAAAACACCGACTACATCATCATTTAAACAGGAGTAAGTCGGGATGAAATATACTTTAACCCGTGCGAATCCAGATGCCGATCAATATCCATTGCAAGATCGTCAGATCGTAACTGATCCATTAGAGGAAGAAGTTAATAAAAGTGTGATGATGACACGTCTTGAAGATGTGTTGCATACAGCTGTGAACTGGGGGCGTAAGAACTCCTTGTGGCCATTCAACTTTGGTACATCATGCTGCTACGTTGAATATGCAACTACATTAACAGGCGTTCATGATTTATCACGTTTTGGTGCAGAGGTTATTCGTGCTTCACCTCGTCAAGCGGATTTGATGATTGTTGCAGGAACGTGCTTTGTCAAAATGGCACCTGTAATTCAACGTTTGTATGAACAAATGTTGGAGCCAAAATGGGTGATTTCAATGGGTGCTTGTGCAAACTCTGGTGGTATGTACGACATCTATTCTGTGGTGCAAGGTGTAGATAAGATTATTCCTGTTGATGTGTACATCCCAGGTTGTCCACCTCGTCCAGAAGCATTAATCCAAGCATTGATGTTACTTCAAGACCAAATTCAACTAGAGCGCCGTCCACTTTCAGCGGTTATTGGTGATGATCTTCAGCCTGTTTATAAGCCAAAGATGATGCCAGAACGTGACCGTAAAAATGCTGATCGTATTGCGGTGAAAAACCTACGCTCTATGGATGAAATTAAATAATTTAAACGATGAGTTTTTGACATATCGCTTATTGGATATGGTCATCGTGGAAATTGACAGAATTTGTATTAAATAGGAAGCCAAGCCAATGGCTGAAACTGACATTGCTATGCCAGAATCAACTCAGGTTGATTCACGCCCAGCATTTGCAATTGTAGAAGAGCTCAAAACCAAATTTGGTGAGAACTTCTACGTGCAGGCGACTTGTGAAGAGTTTCCAACTGTCTGGGTTGAGCGCGCACGCGTGCAAGAAGTCCTCATGTTCCTCCGTAAAGTGGAACGTCCTTATGTGATGCTGTTTGACTTGTCTGCGGTTGATGAGCGTTTACGTGTTCACCGTGATGGGTTGCCTCCATCTGACTTCACTGTGTTCTATCATCTATTATCGCTTGAGCGTAATAGTGATATCCGTATCAAAGTTGCGTTGAATGAAAATGATTTAAACATTCCAACGGCAACCAATATTTGGCCAAATGCCAACTGGTACGAACGTGAAGCTTACGATATGTTCGGGATCAATTTCGAAGGGCATCCAATGCTCCGTCGTATCTTGTTGCCGACTTATTGGGAAGGTCATCCGTTGCGTAAAGAATATTCTGCGCGTGCGACAGAATATACGCCATATATGCAAAATCAAGCGAAACAAGATTTCGAACAAGAACACTTACGTTTCGTACCAGAAGACTGGGGTCTAAAACGCGGTAACGCTGATGAAGACTTCATGTTCCTCAACTTAGGTCCTAACCATCCATCTGCACATGGTGCTTTCCGTGTGGTTTTACAGTTGGACGGTGAAGAAGTCAAAGACTGTGTACCTGATATCGGTTATCACCACCGTGGTGTGGAAAAGATGGCTGAACGTCAAACTTGGCATTCATTCATTCCTTATACGGATCGTGTTGACTACTTAGGTGGTTGTGCGCAAAACATGCCATATGTAATGGCAGTTGAGCAGCTTGCAGGGATTAAAGTACCTGAGCGTGCGCAAGTGATTCGTGTGATGTTGAACGAATTGTTCCGTATCAATAACCACTTATTATTCTGTGGTACAGCGATTCAGGATGCCGGTGGTATGACTCCAGTATTCTATATGTTCGCAGACCGTCAGAAAGTCTATGACATCGTTGAAGCGATTACGGGCTACCGTATGCATCCAGCATGGTTCCGTATCGGTGGTACAGCGCATGACCTTCCAAACAACTGGCAAAAACTTGTTAAAGAGTTGCTAGAGTGGATGCCGAAACGTTTGAATGAGTACTACACAGCTGCACTTAAAAACTCAGTATTTATCGGTCGTACGCGTAACGTAGCGCAATACGATGCTAAGTCTGCGTTAGCTTGGGGTGTGACAGGTACTGGTTTACGTGCAACGGGTATTGATTTTGATGTCCGTAAATATCGTCCATACAGTGGTTATGAGAACTTCGACTTTGATGTTCCAGTTGAGTATGAAGGCGATGCATATGCGCGTGTTTTAGTGCATTTCCGTGAAATCACTGAATCACTAAAAATCATTCAGCAGTGCTTGGATAATATGCCTTCTGGTCCATATAAAGCGGATCATCCATTGGCAGTTCCACCACCGAAAGATAAGACATTACAAGATATTGAAACCTTGATTACGCACTTCTTGAGCGTGTCATGGGGTCCTGTTATGCCTGCAGGTGAGTCTTCATTCATGACTGAAGTAGTGAAAGGTGCGAGTACGTATTACCTCACTTCTGATAAGTCAACAATGAGCTACCGTACTCGTATTCGTACGCCAACATTCACTCATTTACAGCAAATGCCTTCTGTTATTAACGGCAGCTTAGTATCTGACTTGATCATTTATTTGGCGACCATTGACGTAGTTATGGCTGACGTGGATCGCTAGGGGTAAACGATTATGATGATTTTGACTGATAAAAAACCACGTGTGAATGTTGAAGGGATTTTGACTGCTGACGAAATCCATGAAATTGAACATCACATTGGTCACTATCCGTATCCACGCGCAGCTTCTTTGGATGCTTTAAAGTGTGTACAACGCCGTAATGGTTGGGTAGATGACGCTCAAATGAATGCAATTGCGCAATTGCTGACTATCAGTGTGGCTGATTTAGAGGGTGTAGCAACGTTTTACAACCGTATTTATCGCCAACCTGTAGGTCGTCACGTAATTTTATTATGTGATTCGATTGCTTGCTTCTTAATGGGTGCAGAAACTTTAGCAGAAGCATTTCAGCGCGAGTTAGGCATTCAATACGGACAAACTACAGCAGATGGTCGTTTCACCTTGCTTCCAATTTGCTGTTTAGGCAATTGTGACAAAGGTCCAACGTTAATGATTGATGAAGATACTCACGGTTTAGTGGATGTATCATCAGTTAAACAGTTATTGGAGAAGTATGTATGAATACTGAACCAAAACCAATTTATGGCGACGGTAATCCAGAAACTCATCCGCTAACTTGGCGTTTGAGTAAGCAAGATGCAGTACGCAATGCTGATGAATACGAAGCTTTAGAAGGTTATGCAGGCTTTAAAAAAGCACTTAGTATGCCTCCAAAAGATGTACTCGACGTCATTAAAGCTGCAACGGTTAAAGGTCGTGGTGGTGCAGGTTTCCCAGCAGGAATTAAATGGTCATTGATGGCACCAAATGATGGTGGTCCACGATATTTGATCTGTAATGCTGATGAAATGGAACCTGGAACATTCAAAGACCGTTTGTTGATGGAAAAACTTCCACATCAATTGATCGAAGGTATGTTGATTGCTGGTTATACCCTAGAGGCAACTCATGGTTATATCTTCATTCGTGGTGAATATATCGAAGCTGCTCAATATTTAAATGAAGCATTAGAGCAAATCCGTGCCAAAGGTTATCTAGGTGAAAACATCCTAGGTAGTGGCTGGAACTTCGAAATGTATGTTCATACAGGTGCAGGTCGTTATATCTGCGGTGAAGAAACTGCATTAATCAACTCGCTTGAAGGTCGTCGTGCCAATCCACGTACTAAACCACCATTCCCACAAGTTGCGGGTGCATGGGGTCGTCCAACGATTGTAAACAACGTAGAAACCTACAATAACTTGCCAGCGATTATGTTGCGTGGTCCAGAATGGTATATCAACCTTTCTGCACATAAGTCTAAAGACCCTGGTACGAAGATCTACGGTGCATCAGGTAAGGTGAAATTCCCTGGTCTTTGGGAGTTGCCATTTGGTACAACTGCACGTGAAGTGATTGAAGATCATGCAGGTGGTATGCGTGATGGTTTAACACTGAAAGCGTGGTTGCCGGGTGGGGCATCAACAGACTTTTTAGCTGCTGAACATATTGACTTACCAATGGATGCTGAAAGCATCATGAAGGCAGGTTCACGTTTAGGAACATGTTTGTTGATGGTCGTAGATGAAACCCAATGTATGGTTTCAGCGACCCGTAATTTAGAAGAATTCTTTGCGCGTGAATCGTGTGGTTGGTGTACGCCATGCCGTGATGGTTTGCCATGGGCTGTTAAAGCACTGAAAGCACTCGAAAGTGGTGAAGGTAAGATGGAAGATATTCAACATCTATCTGAACTCACTAAAAAGTTGTGGATTGGTAAGACTTTCTGTGCCCACGCACCAGGTGCGATGGAGCCACTGATGGGCGCATTAAAATATTTCCGTCATGAGTTTGAGGCAAAGGTTAAAACCCACGCAGCTACTCGCGATGTAGAACAGGTTTAAGGAATTCGACTATGGCTACAATTCATGTCGATGGAAAATCGTATGAAGTCAATGGCTCAGAGAACTTGCTACAAGCATGTTTAAGCCTTGGCATCGATATCCCGTATTTTTGTTGGCACCCATCCTTAGGTTCTGTTGGTTCTTGTCGTCAATGTGCGGTAACTCAATACGCGAATCCTGAGGACACACGTGGGCGTTTGGTAATGTCTTGTATGACACCAGCCGCTGACAATACTTACATTTCAATTGAAGACAAAGAAGCAACAGAGTTTCGTGCATCGATTGTTGAATTCTTGATGACGAATCACCCACATGACTGTCCAGTCTGTGAAGAAGGTGGTCACTGTCATTTACAAGATATGACGGTCATGACTCAGCACGATCGTCGTCGCTATCGCTTTACGAAACGTACACATCATAACCAAGAGTTAGGTTCTTTTATTGCACATGAAATGAACCGTTGTATCGCTTGTTACCGTTGTGTTCGTTACTATAAAGACTATGCGGGTGGTACCGACTTTGGTGTTTATGCGAATGCATCACGTGTTTATTTCGGTCGTCCGGAATCAGGTACTTTAGAATCTGAATTCTCTGGTAACTTGACTGAAGTCTGCCCAACAGGTGTATTTACCGATAAAACGCACTCTGCACGTTATAACCGTAAATGGGATATGCAGTATGCTCCGAGCGTATGTCATGGCTGTTCTTCGGGCTGTAACATCTCTCCAGGTGAGCGTTATGGTGAAATCCGTCGTGTAGAAAACCGTTTTAATGGTTCAGTAAACCAATACTTCCTTTGCGATAAAGGTCGTTTCGGTACGGGTTATGTCAATCGTGAAGATCGTCCACGCCAACCTCAATTCCGTAACGGTGAAACTGTTGCAACTGTGAGTGTTGATCAGGCACTTGATCAAGTAATTGCACAGCTTAAAGGTAAGAAAGTTCTAGGTATCGGTTCTCCTCGTGCAAGCTTGGAATCAAACTACGCACTTCGCCAACTTGTTGGTCAAGCCAACTATTCAACAGGTATGTCTCAAAAAGAGCAGAACTTGGTTGAGTTAGCTGCTTCAATCATGCAAACACAGGGTATCTATAATCCGAACATGCGTGAAATTGAGAGCTATGATGCAGTTCTAATCTTGGGTGAAGACTTAACGCAAACAGCACCACGTATGGCTTTATCAGTTCGCCAAGCTGCGAAAAATAAAGCGAAAGAAATGGCTGCGAAAACGCGTACTCCTGACTGGTTAGCAGAGCCTGTGCAACGTATTGGCCAAGAAGCAAAATCACCGATTTATATTCTTGCTGCAACACAAACGCGTTTAGCGGATGTTGCAACAGGTGAAGTTGTTGCTTCTCCAAATGATATTGCACGTTTAGGTTTTGCTGTCGCTGCTGCTGTAAAAGGTGAAACAGTATCTGGTCTTGACGATGATGCAAAAGCATTTGCACAAACGATTGCTGACACTTTAAAAGCGGCGAAAAAACCATTGATTATCTCTGGTACAAGCTTGCAAGACTCAGCGATTATGGAAGCTGCTGCACAAGTTGCACAGAATCTTGGTGAAAATGCTGGTTTATCTTTGACGGTTCCTGAAGTGAACTCAATGGGTCTAGCATTATTCGGTGGTTTAAGCTTAGAACAGGCATTTGCTCAAGAGTATGATGCTGTTGTTGTGGTTGAAAATGACTTAACTCGTCGTTTACCAGTTGCACAAGTCAAAGCTGCACTTGAGAAAGCTGAAGCTGTAATTGTATTGGATCATAGTGAAACAGAAACTCTGAAACTAGCAGATATCGTTCTTTCTGCTGCAAGTTTTGCAGAGGGTGATGGTACTGTTGTGAGCCAAGAAGGTCGTGCGCAACGTTTCTATCAAGTATATGACCCAAGCTATTACAAGCCTGAATATGCAATCAAAGAAACTTGGCGTTGGTTACATGCCGTTGAGACTGGTCTCAAAGGCAAAGCTGTAGATTGGACACTGCTTGATGATGTGATTGATGACATCGTGAAGAATGTTCCTGTGCTTGAAGCCATTCAAGATGTTGCACCTGATGCAGGATATCGTATCCATGGCTTGAAGATTGCGCGTGAACCACGTCGTTATTCTGGTCGTACAGCAATGCGCGCGCCATTATCTGTTCATGAACCTAAACAGCCAACTGATCTAGATTCAGCATTAACGTTCTCGATGGAAGGTTATGTCGGTAATCAGACAGCTTCTTCGCTAGTACCTTTCGCATGGTCTGCAGGTTGGAACTCACCACAAGCTTGGAATAAATACCAAGATGAAGTGGGTGGTCACTTAAAAGGCGGTGATTCAGGTGTGCGTCTATTTGATCGTTTAGCTAAACGTCCTGCACGTAGCTATGTGGCACCAACTGCTGTTGTAGTGAACCCTGAAAGTTTCCGTCTTGTACCAATGCACCATATCTTTGGTTCTGGTGAATTTACGATTAAAACACCTGCAATGGAATCTCGTATTCCTGAAGCGATGTTTGCTGTTGGTGAACAAGATGCAACACGTTTAAATGTTCAAGACGGTCAACGTATTACAGTACAAGCAGGCGAAACAAGCATTAGCTTACCTGTACAAGTGATTGAATATTTACCAACAGGCTATATTGGTTATCCAATTGGTTTAGCACCAACAGTTTCATTGGCTGAGCCTGTGTCTGTGGCGGTAGGAGTGTAATTCATGAATCAAGAAATTATACGTCAAACGCCACTTTGGGCTGAGAACTGGCCAATCGCTTATTCAGTGATTCAAGCGATCGTGATCTTGTTGGTTGTGGTTCTTATCGCTGCATTGATGTCATTTATCGAACGTCGTCTCTTGGCATTGTGGCAAGATCGTTATGGTCCTAACCGTGTCGGTCCTGGAGGTATGTTCCAGATCGTAGCTGACATGCTCAAGATTATGTTTAAGGAAGACTGGACACCAAAGTTTGCTGATAAATTGACTTTCCGTCTAGCACCAGCAGTTGCAATGGCAACTGCGGTACTTTCATTTATGGTTATCCCAGTAAGTCCATATTTGGGCGTTGCTGATATGAGCATCGGTCTGTTGTTCTTTATGGCAATGGCGGGTATCGCAGTCTATGCAGTGTTATTTGGTGGTTGGGCATCTAACAACAAATACTCATTGCTTGGTGGTCTACGTTCTGCTGCTCAAACCATTTCTTATGAAGTGTTCTTGGGTATCTCATTAATGGGTGTGGTTGCGATTGCGGGATCATTTAACCTTCGTGAGATTGTTGAAGCACAACGTGATATGTGGTTCATCATTCCACAATTCATTGGTTTCTTGATCTTCGTGGTTGCAGGTGTAGCAGTGACTCACCGTCATCCATTTGACCAACCAGAAGCTGAACAAGAGTTAGCTGAAGGTTACCATGTTGAATATGGTGGTATGAAGTGGGGGATGTTCTTCGTTGCAGAGTATGTCAACGTGGTATTAATCTCAGCTTTGATAGTCACTTTATTCTTCGGTGGATGGTTAGCTCCATTTAACTTAGAAATTCCATTTGTTCCACCAGTTTTCTGGTTCGTAATTAAAACAGCATTCTTTGTGATGATGTTTGTCTTGGCGCGTGGCTCTTTAATGCGTCCACGTTATGACCAAGTCATGAATTTTGGTTGGAAAGTTTGTTTGCCATTGGCGTTGGTCAACTTGTTAGTGACTGGTGCTGTGATTCTGATGAATCAGGCCTAGGACAGCAGGGAGTACAAAATGTATAAAATTCTAGCTGGATTTGGATCGATTGTACGTTCGTTGTGGATGGTATTTAGCCATGCCACACGCAAACGTGACACGATTTTATATCCAGAAGTACCAGCTGAACAAATTGTACCTCCACGCTTTCGTGGTCGTATTATCTTGACGCGTGATCCTGATGGTGAAGAGCGTTGCGTAGCATGTAACCTTTGTGCGGTTGCTTGTCCAGTAGGCTGTATTTCATTGCAAAAAGCGGAAAAAGAAGATGGGCGTTGGTATCCAGAATTTTTCCGTATTAACTTCTCACGTTGCATTTTCTGCGGTATGTGTGAAGAAGCATGTCCTACAACTGCTATTCAAATGACGCCTGATTTCGAGCTTGCTGAATACGTTCGTCAAGATTTGGTTTATGAGAAAGAAAATTTACTCATCTCAGGTCCTGGTAAATATCCTGATTATAACTTCTACCGTGTAACAGGTATGGCTGTAACAGGTAAAGACAAAGGCCAAGCACAAAAAGAAAGTGCACCAGTTGATGTACGGAGCTTATTACCATGATGTGGCCATTTTATTTGATGGCACTTGTGGCCATTGTTTCGACAGTTCGTGTTGTAACTAACACGAACCCTGTACATGCGTTATTAAGCTTGATTGTTTCATTGCTCGCTGTTGCTGGTATTTTTATGATTGTGGGTGCACCGTTTGCGGCTGCACTTGAAATTATTGTCTATGCAGGCGCGATCATGGTTTTGTTTGTCTTCGTTGTGATGATGCTCAACCTAGGTCAAGAAACAGTTGAACAAGAAAGTAAATGGTTAACCTCAGATGCATGGGCATATCCTGCAATGTTGAGTTTTATCTTAGGTTTGACACTTGTTTGGATGTTAAACGGTGAATACACCACGATTTCTGCACCAATGGGCTTAGAAATCGTTGGTCCTAAAGCCGTAGGTCAAGCGTTATTTACTCACTATCTATTATTGGTAGAAGTTGCCGCGATGTTGTTGCTTGCAGCCCTAGTTGCTGCATATCACTTAGGCAAACGTGAACCAAGTGCAGAAGAGGATAAAGAATAATGGGACACATCCCTTTAGAACATGGTTTGATTGTCGCAACCATCCTTTTTGCACTGGGTTTTTACGGTGTAATGGTGCGTCGCAACCTATTATTTATGCTAATGAGCCTTGAAATCATGATGAATGCTGCTGCATTAGCATTTGTCCTAGCAGGTAGCGTTTGGTCTCAGCCAGATGGTCAAGTGATGTTTATTTTAATTTTGACACTTGCTGCTGCCGAGGCGTGTATCGGTCTTGCGATCGTCCTTCAGTTTTATCATCGCTTCCATCACTTGGATGTTGATGCTGCTAGTGAGATGCGCGGATGAGTACATTATATTTAACCGTTTTATTCCCGCTCATTGGTTTTATCCTTTTAGCGGCAGGGCGCAATAAACTTTCTGAAAATGTAGCTGCCATTATTGGTGTTGGTTCAGTTGGTTTATCTGCTCTATTTGCTTTAATTGCTGGTCTTGCTTTTACGAGCAGTGGTCAAACCGTTTTTGTTCAACATTTATGGACTTGGTTCAGTGTTGGCGGTTTTGAGCCAGGTATTAGCTTACATCTTGATGGCTTGTCATTATTAATGACGGGCATGATCACGGGTGTAGGTTTTCTGATTCATATCTTTGCATCATGGTACATGCGTGGTGAAGAGGATTACGCGCGTTTCTTCTCTTATTTCAACCTATTCGTTGCTAGCATGTTGTTGTTGGTACTTGGTGATAACTTAGCGTTATTGTTCTTAGGTTGGGAAGGCGTGGGGCTGTGCTCTTACTTACTGATTGGTTTCTATTACTCTAATCCTGCAAATGGTTGGGCAGCAATCAAAGCATTTACAGTAACACGTGTGGGTGACGTATTCTTACTCATCGCATTGTTCTTGCTTTATCAACAATTTGGTACTTTGAATACTCAGTACATCGTTGAAAATGCAGCGACTGTAATGACGCAAAGCTCATCATTGTCAATTTGGACAGCATTAATGTTGTTCTTGGGTGCAGCAGGTAAATCAGCGCAAATTCCATTACAAACATGGTTAGCTGATGCGATGGCAGGTCCGACACCTGTATCTGCATTGATCCATGCTGCGACAATGGTTACAGCAGGTGTGTACTTATGCTGCCGTATGTTCTCCGTGATGGAAATGGCACCAGAAGTGATGCAGTTCATCTCGATTACAGGTGCTGTGACATTGCTTGTGGCTGGTTTTGCAGCGCTTGTGCAAACCGACATCAAACGTATCTTGGCTTACTCAACTATGAGTCAGTTAGGTTATATGTTTATGGCTGTAGGCGCTGAAGCTTACCAAGCTGGTTTGTTCCACATGTTGGCTCATGCATTCTTCAAAGCATTATTGTTCCTTTCTTCGGGTGCCGTAATTCTTGCATGTCATCACGAACAAAACATTTTCAAAATGGGTGGATTACGTAAAAAGATTCCATTCGTATTTTGGTGTTTCGTCATCGGTGGTGGCGCATTGGCTGCACTTCCAATCGTAACTGTTGGTTTCTTCTCTAAAGATGCCATCTTAGGTGCAGTATATGCACAGTCTACAATTGCCAACATTCCACTTTACAACACATTGTATTGGGTTGGTGTAGCGGGCGCTTTCTTAACTTCTATTTATACGTTCCGTCTAATTTGGGTCGTATTCTTCGGTGAAGAAAAAACTCACGCTCATGCAATTCATGGTGTGACATATTGGGCACCACTTGCGATTCTTGCTGTGTTATCAACAGGAATTGGTTACTTCTTGCAAGCACCGGTTGCAAATTTATTGACTGCTGCAAGCATTCCAAGTTTTGTTATCCCTGAAACTTTACATGAAGCTGTTGTACATGCAGAACATTTGGCGAGTGGTATTGCACTTGCTGGTTTAGCAGTTGGTATCTTCCTATTTGCCTTTGCATATGGTGGTGTTAAATCATTTGCTCAAACATCATTGGGCGCTGGTTTAGCACATATTTGCCGTACAGCATTTGGTTTTGATGCTTTGTATGACATCGTATTCGTCAAACCTTATTTATTGATTGCGAAAATCTTAGGTCGTGATCCAGTTGATGGTTTATGGCTAGTACTACCTGCGATTGTGAAAGGTGGTAATACCTTTACTAGCTCGCGTCAAACAGGTTCATTACGTGAATACGCATCAAGCATGTCACTCGGTGTAGTGGTGCTATTGATGATCTTGATCGTGATTCAGGTTGTGGGGAAATAAAATGGAAAACAATTTAATTTTACCCGCACTGATTTTAGTTCCTTTCATTGCTGGTTTTATTTGTTGGTTGGTTGATAAATTCGACCAACAATTACCGCGTTGGATTGCCTTAATTGGTATGCTTATTACCTTTGGTTTAGGCATTGCGCTTTGGCAAAGTGGTACATTTAGTTACGAGTTGGGTGGTAAAGTCCCAACTTGGGCGGCTGAGTTCCATTTACCTTGGATTCAGACACTAGGCATTAGCATTCACTTGGCAGTGGATGGATTATCTTTACTCATGGTATTACTGACAGCATTACTTGGTGTACTTGCGGTTGGCTGTTCATGGGGTGAGATCCAAAAGAATGTTGGTTTCTTCCATTTAAACCTCCTATGGAGTTTAGGTGGTGTTATCGGTGTATTCTTGGCGATTGATTTATTCTTGTTCTTCTTCTTCTGGGAGATGATGCTCGTACCAATCTACTTCTTGATTGCGTTATGGGGTCATAAAGGCTCGAATGGTCGTTCACGTGTTTATGCTGCAACCAAGTTCTTCTTATACACGCAAATTGCTGGTTTGATCATGTTGATCGGTATCTTAGGCCTTGTGGTTTATGGATACATGATGACAGGTATGATAGGCTTCGATTACAACTATTTATTGGCTGTGGCGAACCACTTACCGCCTGAAGTTGCTTATGCATTTATGCTATGTTTCTTCATCGGTTTTGCTGTGAAATTACCTGTGTTCCCATTACATGGTTGGTTACCTGATGCGCATGCACAAGCACCAACTGCAGGTTCTGTGGACTTAGCTGGTATTTTGATTAAAACAGCAGCCTATGGTTTACTTCGTTTCGTTATCCCATTCTTCCCAGCAGCATCAGCGCAATTTGCTGATATTGCGATCATTCTTGGTTTGATTGGTATTTTCTACGGTGCATTCTTAGCGTACCAGCAAACAGATATGAAACGTTTGCTTGCATATACGTCTATTTCGCACATGGGTTTCATCTTACTTGCTATTTACGCAGGTAATATCCTGACATTCCAGGGACTTATGATCATGATGTTGGCACATGGCTTGTCATCTGCTGCATTATTTATCATGTCTGGTCAGGTTTATGAGCGTTTACATACACGTGACTTACGCTTAATGGGTGGTTTACGCGGTCAGCTGCAGTACCTTCCATTTTTCTTAATGTTCTTTGTAGCTGCACTTGTAGGTGTACCAGGTTTAGGTAACTTTATTGGTGAATTCCTGATCTTGATGGGTTCATTCAAAGCTTATCCTGTATTCACGATTATTGCGGCAGTAAGCTTGGTGTTTGCTGGTCTTTATGGTTTGATTTTGATTCATAAAGCATTGTTTGGTACACCAAATCCAGAGCAACAGCAGCACTATACAAGCCCATTAAAAGATTTATCAGCACGTGAAGTTACTATCTTGATGATCTGTGTGATCGGTTTGGTTTGGTTAGGTATTTACCCACAAACATTCTTGGATGTATCGCATTCAAGCATGCAATGGTTAGTAAATAGTTATATGCCAGTACAAGAAGTTGTTGAAACTGTTCAGCAGACAGCAACTCAACTTGAGCATGTGGAGATGCAATAAACCATGAACTTCACACTTTCTTTTTCTGAACTTATGCCGCTCGTCCCTGTGATGATTGTGGCGTTGACTGCAATTGTTGTGATGTTATTGATTTCGATTAAACGTAATCATAATTTAATCGCAACAACTTCAGTTGTGGGGCTTAACCTCGCTGCAATTTTTATCGCATACACTGCGTATACAGGTCACTATGCACCTGTAAACGTGATGGGCATGTTTATGGTTGATCCATTTACCATGCTCTATCAATTCATGATTTTGATCGCAGCTTTGGCATGTTGTACTTTGTCACATGCTTATATTGAGACATATAAAGACAATCGCGAAGAGTTGTACATCTTGCTACTTTGTTCAGTAGCTGGTGCGATGTTGATGGTTGCTAGCTCTCATTATGCTTCGTTCTTTATCAGCTTAGAATTAATGTCAATTCCAGTATATGGTATGTTGGCATATACCCATCAGCGCAGCCAATCTTTGGAAGCAGGGATTAAATATCTTGTGCTTTCAGCGACGGCATCTGCAATGTTGTTAATGGGTATGGCGTATATTTATGCTTATACGGGTTCATTATCATTCTATGATTCTGTACAAGCGTTATTCACTGCAATCAAACAACCAATGGTGTTATTGGGCTTAGGCTTAATCATCTTTGCTGTTGCGTTTAAACTGTCACTTGCTCCATTCCACAAATGGACACCTGATGTGTATGCAGGTGCTCCAGCACCGATGGCAACATTCTTGGCGACAGCTGCGAAAGTAGCAACGATCGGTTTGTTTGTACGTTACTTATTGGCATCAGGTGCAATCCTAGTTGAATCGCTGGTAACAGTTCTTACAATTATTGCTGTATTGTCAATTTTAGTAGGTAACTTACTTGCAGTACGTCAAGTAAACTTGAAACGTATTCTTGGTTATTCATCGATTGCTCACTTTGGTTATTTGTTAATTGCTTTAATTAGCATGACTTATGCGAGCCTTGGTAGCGTGACGGTCTATGTGATTACTTATGTACTTACAACAATCGGTGCGTTTGGTGCAGTTACGTTAATGTCGAGCCCTTATAACAACGTGGATGAAGCACAAAGTCTTGCTGACTACCGTGGTTTGTTCTGGCGTCGTCCGATTTTGACTGCAACATTAACTGTGATGATGTTATCGCTAGCTGGTATCCCATTAACAGCGGGCTTTATTGGTAAGTTCCTTGTGGTTATGGCTGCAGTAACAACTCAACACTGGTTCTTAGCTGCAATGATCGTTGTGGGTAGTGGTATCGGTTTGTACTACTATTTGCGTGTCATGGTTGTGATGTACATGACTTCACCAGATACTCCTCGTATTGATGCTGATGCACATTGGGGAACTAAAGTTGGTGGGATCATGGTACTAGGTGCTGCATTGTTGGTATTGTTCTTGGGTATCTATCCAGATCCAATGATCAATTTAGCATTGAAATCAGAGATTCTTTCTCCATTACATTTCATGTTATCTCAGCAACAGTAATCATCTGATAATCTGATTTGTACAAAAAAGCCTCCAAAACTGGGGGCTTTTTTATTGAATAGTAAAAAAACACTTTATAATAAGCGAATATTTATATTAGCTAGGTACTTACTCGTGTCGATTCAAGAAATTCGTCATCCGCTTATTCGCCATAAACTTGGTTTACTTCGTCGCTCTGACATTAGTACTAAGAACTTCCGTGAATTAGCGCAAGAAGTTACGATGCTATTGACGTATGAAGCAACAAAGGACTTATCTGTTGTGGATCACGAAATTGATGGGTGGGCAGGGAAAGTAACAACTCAACGTATTGCAGGGAAAAAAATCACGATTGTTCCGATTCTTCGTGCAGGAATTGGAATGCTAGAAGGTGTACTTAACCTGATTCCAAGTGCAAAGGTGAGTGTTTTAGGTTTAGAACGTGACGAAACAACTTTAGAAGTTCGCACTTACTATAAAAAGCTAGTACCAGATGTCGCTAATCGTTTGGCGATGATTATTGATCCTATGCTTGCAACGGGTAATTCATTGATTGCTGCAATTGATGTATTGAAAGCAAGTGGCTGTAAAGATATTCGAGTGATGATTTTGGTTGCTGCTCCTGAAGGGATTGCAAAAGTTGAAGCTGCACATCCTGATGTTCGTATTTATACGGCTTCAATTGATCAAGGCCTGAATGAAGAAGGTTATATCGTGCCTGGTTTGGGTGATGCAGGCGATAAAATCTTTGGAAGTGTGCAAAAAGATTAATTTTTGAAAATATGCTTAAAAAAGAGACTTAATCCAACCGTACTGTTTTCAGGGGAGGATTTAAAGTCTCTTTTTTTATATACTGAAATACAGTACTTGCAAAATTAGGTGAATGTCATGAAGAAAGAATTTTATCAGGGAAAAGTTAAACAATATAATCCAGACAAAGGGTTTGGTTTTATTGCAACTGCTGAAGGCGAGATCTTTTTTCATATTTCAGATTTTCCTGCATCGGAAGGTGAGCCGAAACGAAATGAAAAAGTAAAATTTGTAGCCCTAGAAAATAATGGAAAATTTAAAGCAGTACAAATTGAACGAGTAGATCCGAATCCTGCAAAAACTAAAAAAAATAAAATATTGGCTCATAATCAATCGATTACATCAGAATTGTTATCAAACTTTCGACGTTAGGAGAATGCATGATGAATCGCTCATCAGCAAATAAAAATACTTGCTTTTACTTTATCGCAGTCTAACAGGGCAGCATTATTTTTTGTGATGATGTCAAATTTTATATATTACGTGTTGAATTTTTTGGGGTAATCTGATGCTAAAAACTGGAATAATTAAAAAATATAATAAAGAATGGGGGTGCCATTATGCAAAGTGATATTGATATTGTAGTTACTCAAAGCAAGGCTTTGGAAGCATTGCTGGAGCAAAAATTTGGAGCTACTGGGCGTGGTTTGCATGAAAAATTAACGAGCATTGAATATCAGCTTGAAGTTGGGCTAGTGAAGAATATACGTTGGATAGCCACTATGCGTAATAAAGTGGTACATGAAAATTTCCAATTGACCAATCAAAATGACTTTTTAAGAAGTTGTCAGCGTGCTTTAGAGGGTTTACAAAACACCCAAAATACTTTGAGAATTGTTGGTAAAACTAAAGAAATCAATACCGTAAATTGGAGTTTTTCATCACAAAACTCGCAACATACAACGTCGGAACGAGTAAATTCCTCATCACGAAATTCATATAACACGACACCCAAACGTATCGTATCTCATTCAAGAAGAAAAACTAAACGAAAGAATGAATCAGGTGGTTTTTTTGGGACAATCATTACAGTCATTATTTTTGGCATAATCGGCTATTTTGTGTATGGTTTTATTCAAGACTCTTTGCATCGTAATGAATTGACAAATCAACCTGTAATACAGGAAACCTTAGAAATAGCAAATACTCAAGCAGTAAATAGCAACCCTAATCATTTTCAATGTGATGGTAGAAAACATTGTTCTCAAATGCGATCACTTGAAGAGGCACGTTGGTTTGTAAGAAATTGTCCAGATACAAAAATGGATAGTGATCATGATGGTGAGCCATGTGAAAATGATTCACGTTGGTAAAAAAAGATCAGATTTAAATCTGATCTTCACAAAATTGTAGAAAGGCTTTTAATCCTGGTCCCTGATATTTTTGACGGTGTACCAGCATATAAAGTGGTCTTGTCAGTTGCCAGAACGGTGTGTCAAGGATGACCAATTGACCTTTTTCAGCTAAAGGCTCAATCGCCAATCTTGATACACAGGACATTCCAAGCCCACCCGCTACAATTTTTAAAATTGCTTCGTTATGACCTAAGGTCAAACGAATATTCGCATCAGGAACATCTTGTAAAATTGCATTGTCAAAAACTTCACGTGTACCAGAGCCTTCTTCACGTAAAATCCATTCAACATTTAGAAAGTCAGCAGGGCTTAATGCACGTTGAATTTGAGCAAGAGGATGTGAAGGTGCACAGCAAACGGCTAATTCATCATCACGCCAGTGAATACACTGTAATTGTGGCAAATGACAAGAACCTTCAATTAAAGCTAAATCCAGTTGGAATTGATTGACTGCTTCAATCATTTGACGAGTATTACCCACTTGTAATTGTAAGTGTGCCTGTGGGTGTTTTTGTAAGAAATCAGCCATTAAATCAGGCATCAAGTAGTCGCTGATTGTGAGCGTTGCTCCCAATCTAAGGTCAATACTTTGTAATTCACCTTTGGCTGCTTGCTCAAAAGATTCACAGCGACCTAATATTTCTAATGCTTGTGGCAATAAAAAGCGTCCCAAATCATTAAGCTGTAAACGCTTGCCGAGTCGATCGAACAATGGCGCACCAAGACCATCTTCTAAATCAGCTAAAGCCATACTTGCTGCACTTTGAGTAAGTCTAACAGCATCACTGGCTTTGGTTACGGTTCCTTCCTGAGCGACCGCCACAAAAACAGCCAATTGGCGTAAGGTCATTCGCATGTTATATAGCCTTAATGTTTTGAGTATCCATCAAATATTCGATCATGCTAACATGAGCATACTGTTTCGTGCCACGTTCAAATCATGTCAATTGAAAAATTTACCGTAGAAAAGGTTTTATCTGTACATCGTTGGGCTCACAATCTTTTTAGTTTCACGATGACGAGACCCGCCCATTTTAAATTTACAGCAGGTCAATTTGCTCGTATTGGGTTGATGGTAAATGGTGAATTGGTGGTTCGTGCATATTCAGTCGTTTCTTCACCTTTTGATGAAAATCTGGAATTCTTTTCTATCGTTGTACCTGATGGTGCGTTTACTTCAAACCTTCAACATCTTGAAATCGGTGATGAGTTATATCTCGACAAAACTGCGTATGGGTATTTAACTTTAGCTCGCTATCAATTGCCTTTAGCTCATGATTTATGGTTATTAGCCACAGGTACTGGATTGGCTCCTTTTTTATCTATGCTCCAAGATTTTGAAACGTGGACGAAATATCAGCATATTCATCTTATATATAGTGTGAGATCTACAGCTGAACTGGCTTATGTAGATCGTATACAAGAGATCGCTGAGAGCTTTGGTGAAGGGCATACAGGTTTCAAATTTGTACCTATAATTACCCGTGATCCAAATGCGACCCTACATGATCGTTTACCTGTTTTGATTGAAAATGGTGAGCTAGAAAAAGTGCTTGGCCTATCACTCAATCCTGCTACTAGCCATGTGATGTTATGCGGTAATCCACAAATGGTAGAAGATACTAAGGATGCATTAAAACAACGTGGACTGACGATGAATCGTCGTGGTGAGGGAAATATTGCTGTAGAGAACTATTGGTAATATGTACGCATGGATATGTTATTAGTGAACAAACATATCCATAAATTCGCGGATTTCTTGAATTGCGGTATCAACATCTGTATTCAGCCATGTAGGCTCAAAAAGTCCAGTGTAGTGCTCTAAGCGATCATGGGGAACAACCAGTCGAACTGTGCAATCTTCTTCAAGTAAGCGCCAAGGTAAAATCGGAACTTCATTATCGAGAAATGGTTGTACATTCCGAATATCGATAATCATTGCATTAATGCAATCGGGTAAGGGCATAACCGAGAATTCTTCAGTACGTCGACGGAAATATTCTAGATCACCCCATTTTAAAATATAGCTTGGTTTATTGAACTCGATAATACCAATCAAATGTTCATCGCGTGTGTGATGTAAAAAACATTGATGTGTGACATCAGTGTCTAAATCTAGAGAAACACTTTGTTGGCTATAGGACATACAGTAATTAAAAACAGAACAGAAACGTGACAGAGGATTATAGCTTATTTTTATCATTTTCTAAACCGCCTATATTTTATACAAGAAAGCAAATAATAAAAAGTAGAGTTATGCAAACAAAACAACGATAGTGCGAAGCTTTGTCACACAATGCAACACAGTCCATTGCTAATATAAAGGTCTAAGCAATAAAAGGATGAGGGCAAACTATGATGCATGATTTTAGTAAGCCACAGCCTCATGTGGCCAGTAAAGAAGAAATAGCAAGGAAAAGGAAATTACCAGTCTATATGCTCATTATCGTAGGGCTGTTCTTGCTAGCATTATTAATTTTTATGGTTGCAGACCATTCGAATAAACCTACTGCACAAGTGATCATGTCACAGTTGCATTCGGTCCTTTTAAATGCGTAAGCAATCTATCTTAGACCAAACCTAATCGATTTAACGAGCTCATTGGTGTGAACTAGTGGGCTTTTTTGCAAAATTATGCGTAATTTTTGTTGTATTAGTGATGCTGTTCGTTGATTGAGAATTAAGCAAAAATTATGGTTTAGCTATCCATTCGTGATTTTCTCTTAACAGAATGAGTATGGGTAGCTATTTGACTTAAAAAACACATAAAAGGATAACAAGACATGAATGAAATTTTTAGTGATCCATCCCAAAGAGGGGGATTTGATGCAATGTATTATTGGGATCAATTTCAGCCAATATTAGCCGCAATTGTTATTCTACTGGTGGGTTGGATTATTGCCCTAGTGATTGCAGCAGGCGTGAAAAAGTTATTACAAAAATTTGATACCAATCATAAATTGTCATCGGCGACTGGTAGAGCGCCCAATATAGAAAGTCTCATCTCCAAACTTGTATTTTGGTTTGTGATGATTTTGGCCGTTGTTGGCGCATTAAATGTCTTAAATATTAGTGGTGTAAGCGATCCATTTAGCAATATGGTTGGTCGTGTACTGGCTTATATTCCAAATCTGTTAGCTGCTGTTGCCGTCGGATTTATTGGTTGGATTGTTGCACGCTTGGTACGTGTAGGCTTGACCAATGTATTATCCAAAACTCAGTTAGACGATAAGTTAAGTAGTGAAGTTGGTGTTAGTTCACTGAGCAGTAATATTGCTGAGATCTTTTATTGGTTAGTTCTATTATTATTCTTGCCGATTGTTTTATCTATTCTCGGTTTAAATGGGCTACTTGTTCCTGTACAGAATATGGTGAATGAAGCAATTGCATTCTTACCGAATCTATTCATTACAGGCGTAATCATTTTTGTTGGTTACATTTTAGCGAAAATCGTTCGTGGTATTGTTGAGGGCTTAACCAATAGCTTAGGTTTACAGGCTCAAGCAGAAAAGATCGGATTATTTAAAAATTCAAGTGTTTCTAAATTCTTAGGTTCATTTGTATTTGCAATTATTATCATCACAGCATTAATTGTGGCATTTGAAGCATTGGGTGTTGAAGCAATTTCACAACCAGCAACAGCGATGTTGAATGAAATTATGCATGCAATTCCACAAATTATCGCGGCTGGATTGATTTTAATCGTGGCTTATGTGGTATCGAGATTTGTTGGACGTTTGGTCGCTGAATTAATATCAGGTGCTGGTGTTGACGAAGTTCCGATGAAACTTGATGTACAACGTTTTCTTGGACAAACACGTGTTTCTGATATTGTTGGCTACTTGATCGTGTTCTTTACTATGTTATTTGCTGTTTCTGAAGCAGCGAATCGCTTAGGCTTAGAACAGGTGAGTGGCTTGATTGCCATGTTTATCCAATTCGGTGCAGACATTTTACTCGGTGCTGTGATCTTGGTAATCGGTTTTTGGCTTGCAAATGTGGTTGCGAATGTCGTGCAACGTGGTGAATACAACAGCTCACGTTGGTTAGGTAATCTAGTTCGCATTTTGATCATGGGCTTAGTTATTGCGATGGGTCTAAAAGCAATGGGTATTGCCGATTCGATCGTTAACTTGGCATTTGGTTTGACGTTGGGTTCTGTTGCAGTTGCTTTTGCATTGGCATTTGGTTTAGGGGGTCGTCAACCTGCTGAACGTTTATTGACAGATTTATTGGATAAAGCAAAAACCGAAGCTAAGCAACCAAATCCAATTCATCAAAATCAACCTACAATCAGTACCAATAACAATCCAACTCCTCCTTCATCTCCATATTCAGATGAATAGAAAAAATAATCTTTGATTTTTTTGATCAATTCGACCACTCTTAACAGGGTGGTCGTTTTGTTTTTTCAATAAATAAAAAGTCTATAGGAGAATTAAATGAAGAAGCCTAACCGCGTATTTGCACCGATTATTATTGCTGGAATCACCGTAGGATTTTTGGCAAGTGCATATAAATTCGTAATCGCAAAGTCTGGCACGAGCAAAGAAAAATCAACATCAAATAGCTCGCAATCCTCTTCTGTTGAAGCAGCGAATTCTCCTGAGCATCACTCTTAGTTCATCAAATGATCTCTCAATTTGAATTTTCTAGACGAATTGAGCAGCGGCTTGTGCTGATGACCACGCCCATTGGAAGTTATATCCCCCAAGATGACCTGTTACATCGAGAACCTCTCCAATAAAGTACAAGCCTTTTTGTTTTTTACTTTCCATGGTTTTGGAGGATACCTCACTGGTATCTACACCACCGAGAGTCACTTCTGCAGTTCGATATCCCTCAGTTCCTGAAGGTTTTACAGCATAAGCATGTAGTTGTGTTGCAATGTGCTCAAGTTGAGCATCACTGATATTGCCAATCGCAGTTTCACTGTGATCCGCCCAAATGAGTTGCTGTAACTCAACAATGATACTTTTTGCAGTGAACTCATTCAGTAAAGTTCTGAGTAGAACTTTAGGTTGTAATTTTTTCTTGGCTTTGAAAAAATCCAATAAATCTTGGCTTGGGAAAAAGTCTATTTTAAAACTTTCTCCAACATGCCAGTAATTGGATAGTTGCAAGGAGCTTGGACCACTTAAACCGCGATGGGTAAATAAAAGTGCTTCAGTAAATTGATGACGATCGTTGATCAAGGTTACATCTAATGCATTACCACTTAAGCGAGTGGTTACTTCTTTAAACTGATCCGAAAAAGTAAAGGGAACAAGACCAGCACGGGTTGGAAATACATGATGTCCGAACTGCTTTGCCAGTTCATAGCCAAAACCTGAACCGCCTAATGTTGGAATCGATAAACCACCAGTGGCAACCACTAACGACTCACAGTGATAAGTGCCTTGATTGGTTTCAATAATAAAACCTGAATCTGCTTTATTTTTTACCTGTTCAACTTCGCAGTGTGTTTGAATTTCAACGTGCTTTGATTTGCTACATTCTGAAAGTAACAATTCAAGAATTTCTTTAGAGCCTTTCAACGTGAAGAGCTGACCATGTTTACGTTCTTCGTATTCAATGCCATATTCACAGACCAAACCAATAAAATCCCAATTGGTATAACGGGTTAAGGCTGAAATCACAAAATGAGGATTTTCTGAAAGATAGTTGGAAGGCTCCACTTCTAAATTGGTGAAGTTGCATTTACCACCACCTGACATCAGAATTTTTTTACCGACTTTATTGGCTTTTTCAAGTACGACGACTGAACGTCCACGTTTGCCTGCTTCAGCAGCTAACATCAAGCCCGATGCACCTGCACCTAAAACAACCACATCAACTTGATGAACCATGAGCATTACTCGATAGAATACGAAAAGCGGGCAATTATAGAAGATTTAAAGCCTTTTGAGTACGTCGATTGTTTGATTAAAAAATATGCCTTTAAAATCAAGGCATGCTATAAAGTTGAATTCTATAGAGGGGTAAAAAATAATGAACGATAAAACATTTTTAAACGATATTCAGCCGAACAACCAAGATCAACTAAGACAATATACTTTAATTGCCTATGGTTTATATGCAGCCAGTATTTTTGTGGGTTTGACCAGTATTGCAGCTGTCATCATGAACTATATGAAACGTAATGAAGTACAAGGTACGTGGTTGGCGAGCCATTTTGAATGGCAAATCAAAACCTTTTGGTTCACGCTAATTGGTGCTGTGATTGGTTTCGTATTGTCATTTGTCCTCATCGGCATTCCAATCTTGTTTGCGGTGTCGATTTGGTTTATTTATCGCATAGTAAAAGGTCTTGTGGTGTTTATGGATAATAAACCAATCGGTGATGGATGGTTTTAAGCCGTTAGAATCAGTAGATCAAAAAGTCACTTCAGGGTGACTTTTATTTTATGCGTCCTTGTAGCCCACCTGTATGAATCGCTAAGATTCCCGTATTCACAGGGAAGTGCCCTTGTTGAATTAAATCAAATAATCCCATCATCATTTTAGCTGTGTAGACCTGCTCGAGTGGAACAGCATATTGTTGTTCGAATTGCTGCATAAATTTCAGCAGTTCAGAATTGGTTTTGGCATAACCACCACAACAATATTCATCTGTTAAAGACCAGTTGGTTTTATTGGTCCATTGTTGAATATCGTGCTTGAGAAAATCACCTTTAAGTGCCGAAAAGCCTAAAATATGCTGCTGAGCTGAACTACTTTCGATGATCCCTGCAATCGTGCCACCTGTACCGACAGCACAACAAATCACATCATAATTTTCTCGATCATCAGCAGACAGAATTTCTTTCGTGCCTTGTATCGCAAGTTGATTAGTCCCACCTTCTGGAATAATCCAAGTATTTGGATAACGCTGTTTTAATTGTTGTAAATACTCAAGTTCATGGCGAAGTCGGTATTCAGCTCGACTGACAAAATGCAGTTGCATACCAAAATCTTGTGCGGTTTGCAGGGTTGAATTCAATGCTTGCTTTGCTAACTCTTCACCCCGAATAATGCCAATACTTTGGAAACCAAAATAATGAGCTGCATAAGCTGTTGCAGCGATGTGGTTGGAGTAGGCCCCGCCAAAGGTCAGTACTTGATTCAAATTTTGTTGCTTAGCTTCGAGTAGATTGTATTTCAGTTTAAAAAATTTATTCCCTGAAATCTGAGGGTGAATGAGATCAAGACGTTTCACTGTCAATTGCACAGGAAAGGGAAGGTCTAATGTTTGATAAGGAGTTGGAAAAGCAATGTGATCAAACATTGGAATAAACAAAAATTGGATTTGATCACATTGTAAATGTATTTGATTGAGAATGTCAGTGCTGCATTAAGAGTCGGTATCTACAGAGCTAATCACGGACATACCAGGACGTAAATTTTCGATGCCTTTTTGGTTTGGATCTATCGCAATACGCACTGCAATCCGTTGCACCACTTTAGTAAAGTTACCTGTGGCATTATCAGGTTTTAGTACGCTAAATTCGGAACCAGCCGCAGGGGAAATTTGCTCTACATGTCCTGTGAATTTCTGATGATTCATGGCATCCACAGTAAAATACGCTTTTTGCCCAATTTTCATATTGGCTATTTGCGTTTCTTTAAAGTTCGCAATCACCCATGTTTGTTTCGGGATTAAATACAATAATTGTGTTCCTGCCGCCACGTATTGACCTACTCGTGGATTGACCTCACCGAGTTGACCATCTAACGGTGCAACAATCGTGCTGTAATCCTTTGTGGTATTGGCTTGATCTAATTGCGCTTGTGCGCTATTCACTTGTGCTTTTAGTCCAGCTTGAGCGACTTGTGCCGTTTTTAATGCTTCTTGTGCAACGAGGATATTCGCCTGCGCTTGTTTGAGCAAAGCTAGATTATTTTGTGCATCCGCAGCCGCTTTATCCTGTTCAGATTTTGATGCTGCACCGCTATCTCCAAGTTTTTGATAGCGCTTAAGTTGTGCGATGGATAAGTCGTATTGCGCTTTGACTTGATCAAGTTTGGCTTGCGCTGCAACCACATCAGCTTGTCGTTGGGCGATGGCTTGAGTTTGATTGGCTAGACTATTTTCTGCTTGTTCTACACCTGAGACAGCCTGCGTGACTTTTTGATCATAGGTGGTTGCATCAATATGCATCAACACCTGACCTTGTTTGACCTGATCAAAGTCCTTGACCAATACATCTTTGATATAGCCATTAATCTGTGAGGAAAGAATGGTGGTTTTGCCTTTCACATAGCTGTTGTCAGTTTGTTCAATCTCTGTATGAAATGGACCAATTCGCCACGCCCATAAAATAATGGTAATCCCCACGATTAATACTAAAAGCATCCACCATAAGGTAGAGCGTTTGGTTTTAATCAATTTACTGGTTGTAGGTGGAGGCGGTGGTGGCATTTTTGGCACGGACTCAACTGCTTTGTCAGACTGAGCATGATTATTCTGCTCAGCGTTTTCGATCTTGGAGCTTTCAGGTTTCTCTTGTTCAGACATAATTTTTTCTCAATCAAATACAATAAAAATTAATTTGCTGTTTGCAAGCTTCTACGGGTTTTGTACTTATTCCGAGCATATTTAAATAAGCCCCAAAGCAGCAAAATAACGGCAAAGATGCCATTTAAGGCAATCACATCGTTGTAGGCACGAACCTGAGCTTCACGAGTCACCACCTTATTTAAATTCTGTAGGGCTTGATTGTTTTGTAAAACAGGGTCATTCGTTGTGAGCATTGAACTATGTTGATAACTTTGCAAACGCTGTGCGACGAGGGGATCGGTAGGATCGAGATTGCTACTAATCTCAACTTTATAATCATAAGTGTGGCGTTGCTGATAGGTATTGAAAAATGATGAACCGACTAAACCACCAAAGTTTTGCGTAGCTGAGAACAATACAATAAAGGTCACGACATATTGAGGACCACGCTGTAAGGTACGCATAAAACCCATCAATAGCAGAGGACCAATAAATACGCCCCCTGCAAAACTCACCAAGAACTGGCTTCGATAAAAATTGGCAGGTCGTACATCACTGGTCAGGTGATAATCCAAAGCACAGGCGATCAGAATTAAAATTTCAGCTAGAAATAAATTTAAAATTAAACGCTCACGATGAAATGTCAGCGCACTAAATACCGAACCTGCAATCGTTCCACAGAAAATAACCACATAAAGCGGAACAAATTGATCAGGACCCATACCAACAGTTTTTAGAAAATTGACCGCAGCGTAGCTTTGTTCAGACATTAATAGTCTGAGTGCAAAGGCACTGACGATGAAACTCAAAAGATCGCCTGTCGCCAACCAACGGGTCATGATCAGTGGATTGCGACGATAATGTTCATAAGTCAAACCGAACACAATTAAACAAAAACCGACGATCAAGGTATAGGCTAACCAAGGGCTATCAAACCACCAGTGAATAGGCCCTTGTGTTAACACGATACACAGGCAGGCGAAACCTGGAGCGAGCAGTGCAAAGGTAAAGAAGTCTTGTTTCTCAAAAACCGCGAGACGCATACTTCGAGGCAGTTTTAAAGCTACCACCATTGCAAAACAACAAATTGCCAAACCCAGTTCAAAGGTATAAATCACATCCCATTGATTGGCGCTTAGTAAAAACGGCGAGATAATCCAAGCCAAAGGCAAACCGAGTTGCTGAAAGCCGAAAGCCAAATAAATCCCTTTAGCCATATCTGCTTTAGCAAAAGCTTGCATGGTGTAATACATACCCAATGAGCTAAGTGGAGCAGCGGCTAAACCTGCAATAAAACGGACAAATAAAGCCATTTCATAGGTTTTAACAAAGATGTGTAAGACCAACACACCAATGAATACTAATAATCCAATTTCTGAAAATAGTCTTAAGCCATACTGTTGCCGAGCTTTAAATAAGATCAAATTTGAACTGACATTTGCCATCACATAAGCAGCAGGTAACCAAGCAGCTTGTGATGGTGTGAGACCATACTCACCTTGGAAAATTGGTAAATTAGCGACAATAAAACCATTACTTAAACTGGCAGCAATACAAATAAATAGCCCAATAAAGAAATATGCAAAACGTTTTGGCTTTGCATGTGCGATAGCCGCAGGAGAGCCGGGTAGCGTAGGGCGTTCATCGGCTGACCAATCGGGTGGAGTTTCAAGATAGCGAGGGCTGTTATCCATATTATTCCTCGAACTAAATTTTGATGCCGTTTAATAATAATTCTATTGCACGTTTTGCCAGTCGCACTTGATCAGAAGCAAGATGCCCTTGAAAAGAAGAGCCTAAGATCGCCGTAATCATTCCAAAGTCTTGTGGGGTCAGATCAGGGCGACATAATTGATGTTCTATGGCTTTATCAATTAAAGGTTGTAATGCTTTATCTCGTCGCTCATAAATGTTTAGCATGATTGGGTCTTGGCGATCAATGATACGCCAGTAATCAATCAGTACGATCAGATGAGGGAGTTGTTCAATATGTCCTTCAATCAAACGAATAAAACCATCATTATATTCGAGTAGAGCAGATGCTCTCTGTTCTAAGCGCATCATCGCTTGATCAAGTAGGGCAAACATGAGTGCTTTGCGATCTGAGAAATTACGATAAAAGGTTGCTCGTCCTACGCCTGCATGATCAATAATTGCTTGTAATGGCACATGTACACCTTGAGCCCGAAATACCTCTTCTGCTGCATGAAGCAATTCTTCGCGGTTATGAGCAGCTTGTTGAACACGTTTATTCATTATTGAACTTGCTAGGTGTAAATTGGATAAGAGTTATTTAACGGACAAACTTGTCCGATGTAAACAAACGATCGATATCTGATTTGTTTATATTGAGTAATAGGGGTAAATTGGTTTGTGTAGCAACAAACTTATCGTATTAAAAAATAAAACAATTTGATTTTGAAAATTTTAAGGTAGGTTTTATATGCAAGCCTTCATGCATCGATTTTTTCGTGGTCTAAAACATCGTCCATACTTATCCGCAACTTTTGCTTTGGGCTTCGTTATCTTTTTTGTGCTGCAAGCATTCAGCTCATGGCATTGGGCGACACGGCTACAAATTGGCTGGAATACTGCAATCTGGCTATATTTGTTTATGATTCTAAAGATGATGTGGCGTTTAGATCCAGAACACATCTTAGAACGAGCAAAACAACAAGATGAAGGGAAGTGGATGATACTTACGGTTGCTTTAATTGCAATCGTTGTTTGTTTTATTTCGATTGCTGTGCAGCTCAGTCATGTTCCCAAAGATCAAGCAATCATTAAAACGATTCTGATCTTGCTAACGATAGGAACTATTTTCTCATCGTGGTTGTTACTGCATACCTTGTTCGCTATTCATTATGCACATGACTATTATCTTGCGAAAAGCCGTCAAGTCGATGGGGGCTTGGATTTTCCAAAAACAGATCAACCTGATTATCTCGATTTTGTCTATTTCAGCTATATCATTGGCACTTCTGCACAAACCGCAGATGTTTCTATTACCAGCTCACAGCTTAGACATCTGAATATTTTTCATTGTGTTTTAGCTTTTATTTTTAATACCGTGATTTTGGCGGTTGCAATCAATGTGGCAGCGAGCCTGATCGGTTTTGGCTAATTAACAATGCTAAATGAATCTATAAGGTGATTTTTATTATTCAAAATAGTGAAATAGTGGAGTAAATATTTAATCTTTTAGCTGGTTAAATAAGAAATGTAGATGGTTGGTTTTTTATTTAATAGTTCATCTTGGCTCTGTATTTTTGATGGTTTTTTTATATAAGTTATTTGGTTTTTATTATTGTTTTTAATTAATTTGTTGAATTGTAAGATTTTATCTATGCACTGTGGTTTGTAAAAAATAGTATCTTGTATGAGTCTTTTTCGCATAAAATATTTGCTAGAAAATTATTCTAATTTTGAGGTTTATCTTGGAATCAATATTGATTTTAGGCTCGATTACATTGGCATTGATGTTGGGTGCGATTAGCCCTGGTCCGACATTTATTTATGTTGCAAAAAACTCGATTGCGATTTCACGTAAACATGGTTTATTTACTGCGCTTGGTACAGGTACGGGTGCCGCGTTGTTTGGTTTTCTAGCTGTGATGGGATTACAGGCAATCTTACTTGCAGTGCCTTCAGCATATTTGGCTTTAAAAATCTTTGGTGGTCTGTATTTACTTTGGCTTGCTTATAAAATTATTAAACATGCTAAAGAACCAATGGCATCAATGGAGAGTGCAGTTCATAACATGAGCTATGCACAAGCTTTTCGTTTAGGTCTAATCACTCAGTTGAGTAATCCTAAAATTGCGATCGTGCTTGCCAGTATTTTTACTGCTTTATTACCTAAAGAAATTCCAACTTATTTCTATGTTGTGTTGCCAATTTTGTGTTTCTTTATTGATGCAGGTTGGTATTCTCTAGTGGCTGTTGCATTGTCAGCAGAAGGACCACGTAAAGTTTATTTAAAATCTAAAGCTGTTTTTGATCGTATCGCAGGTGGTGTCATGACCTTGCTTGGATTGAAGTTGATCTTTGGAATGAAGTGATAAAAGAAGCGACCAAGAAGGTCGCTTCTTTTATGGGCTAATTCTAAATAAAAGCATTTAATCTTTGAAATGAGTTGGAATCCATTGATAGCTTTTTCCATCGGCTGAATAAATGTGTCCAATGCCGGGGAAAGGTAAATGTGGCGCAGCAATGGTCTGTCCGTTTTTAGCAAAATCAGCGAATTGCTTTAAACGTGTTTCAACGGCTTTTTTCGGGTCTATATCGTATTCAATTGCCGTTTCAGGTTTATCAAATTGCACAGTATGTGAATGGACAATATCTCCAATAAACACCACGTTTTCATCTTTGGTTTTTAATTCATAACTAAAATGCCCAGGTGTATGTCCCGCCGTGTTAATGACTTTAAAACCTTGAATGTCATCTCCGAGTTTATACGTTTTAAAGCGTTGCTTGGTTTGGTAAGGCGCAATCGCTTGTTTAATTTTCTCAACCGTACCTGAGTAATTGGCTTGTTTTTCTTTCGGTAGTTTTGCTGCTTGTTTCGGATCTAACCAATATTTTGCTTCATCATCAGATACATAGACTGTCGCATTAGGGAAATTGGCAACGCTATCTTTACTGATTCCACAGACATGATCGGGATGTAGATGTGTGAGTAGAATGGTATCGACTTGTTCAGGTTGATAGCCTGATGCTTTTAGGTTGGTTAAAACTGAACCTAAATGAGCACCAAAACAACTCGCTGCACCGCTATCCACCAATACTAGAGATTTTCCTGTATTAACGAGGAAGGCATTGACTGAGGTTTGTACGCCTTTCTCTTGATCTGCATAGTATTTCTTTAAAATCTCGTGAACTTGTTGTTGTGGAATGTCTTTAAACAAGCTTGGTGACATAAAGTTTGTACCATCGAGCAGGGCTGTGATTTGTACGTCACCTGTTTGATATTGGTAGTAACCAGCGACTTGGTTTTGTAGGGAGATGGTGGATTCAGCAGCTTGGATGGTATGGGCTGTGGTGCTTAGAGCGAATACGAGGAATAGGGGGGTAAATGTTTTCATGGGGTTCTTATAAGTTTTAAAGGGATGGGTATTTTTTATCATACTTAAATATAAATTTTAAAATTTTTTGAAAGCTCTTTTTCTTGCGCCACATATGGCTCAGGGAAAAGGTTGGGATGAAGGTTATATACTATAGCTGAATACTTAATTTATTATCACACCTAAAACCATAGGAAATTAGGTTTTACAGATGTTTCCATGTGCTAGTGTTTTTAGAATTTAGCTATATTTACCTTACTTTTGACGTATAAGAAATTCAACTTCGTAAGGTAACATTCCAATATTGATTTAATAATGGATTCTCCCCATGGGGAAGGGTCGGGGTGAGGGAAATCCCAAAAAACAAAAAAGCCCCTACAACGTAGAGGCTTTTTTACAACTAAAAATTATTTTTTACATTCTGGCTGTGAACGGTCAATTACTTGAGTACCTTCAACACGGTAACCAATCTGCCCCACAATAAATGCTTGATTCAATTGAGTAATAACAACATCAGATAAAGCCACAGCACAACGATCTTTTTCAATTGCACGATCTACCGCTGTTTTGAAGTTAGGAATACCTAATGGGAATAAAACTACCGGAACCTTATCTTCACCTGTGACACGCTCACCCTTCACAAATTGGTTTGAGTTCAAGTTATAGTTCTTCGTAGAAGCTACAGTCATGTCTGCCATACGAACTGAACAGCCTGTAAATGCAATTGTTGACATCGCTAGAACTGAAACTAGTAATTTTTTCATGCATACCCCGGATAGTTATAAAAAATAAAAAGCGCTTTTATTTTATCGATATATTTTTTTAAAACAAGAAAATAAATTATATAAATGGTATAAAAAAGCCCCTACAACGTAGAGGCTTTTCTCATATTAGATTTAAAATCTTAAGAAACTTTATCGCCAGCTTTAGCACCAGATTCAGGTGAAATCACCCAAACCCCTTCACCATTACCCGCTGCAAGTACCATACCGTTAGAAATACCAAAACGCATTTTACGAGGTGCAAGGTTAGCCACCATTACTACCAATTTGCCTTTTAAATCTTCAGGCTGATAAAACTCACGAATACCACTAAACACATTACGTGGTTCAGCTTCACCAACATTTAAAGTGAGTTGAAGTAATTTATCAGAACCTTCTACCGTTGCAGCTTCTAAAACTTCAGCTACACGGAGGTCAACTTTCATAAAGTCTTCAATACCAATAATTTCAGCTTCACCCACTTTAGGTTCAGGCTTCTTCTCGGCTTTCTTCTCTTTTTTCTTTTCCACTTTTGGTGCTTCTGCCGCAGCAGCTAAAGAGTCTTTAGATGCATCAACCATGGCTGCAACTGCTTTAGGATCAACACGCTGCATAAGCGGTTGGAATTGAGCAATTTCGTGTGCAACGAGGATTTGCTGACGTGATGCAAAGTCAAAGCTTTCAAGTTGTAAGAAAGACTGTACTTGAGCCGCAAGTGTTGGAAGCACTGGAGCCAAGTAAATTGCAAGCTGACGGAATAAGTTGATACCAACTGAGCAAACATCATGAACTTGTTGTTCTTGACCTTCTTGCTTCGCAAGCGCCCACGGTTTTTTCTCATCAATATATTGATTCGCTTTGTCCGCAAGAGCCATGATTTCACGAATAGCAGCAGAGAATTCACGAGCTTCATAGGCTTGAGCAATTGAGTCGCCCGCATCAATAAAGCTTTGAACCAATTCAGGTTCAGCACAAGTGTTAGAAAGCGTATTATTGAAATTGCTGTTAATGAATTTTGCGCAACGGCTGGCAATATTCACCACTTTACCTACAAGGTCAGAATTCACTTTTTGTACGAAGTCATCTAAATTCAAATCTGAATCTTCAACTTTGTCAGAAAGCTTAGAAGCAAAGTAATAACGTAAATATTCAGGATTCAAGTGCTGTAAATAAGTTTCAGCTTTAATGAATGTACCGCGAGATTTTGACATCTTCTGACCGTTCACCGTCAAGAAACCATTTACGAATAAACCAGATGGCGTGCGGTAGTTCGCACCTCCAAGCATTGCAGGCCAGAACAGTGCATGGAAGTAAACAATGTCTTTACCAATGAAGTGATAAACTTCTTTGTCGCTGTCTTTTTTCCAGAAATCATCAAAGCTTAGATCAGGGCGTTTAGTTTTGATGTAGTTTTCAAAACTCGACATATAACCAATCGGAGCGTCTACCCAAACATAGAAATATTTGTTTGGAGCATCTGGAATTTCAAAACCGAAATAAGGCGCATCACGCGAAATATCCCAATCTGATAAACCCGATTCAAACCATTCATCTAGCTTGTTGGCAATCGAAACAGGTAAACGACCTTGATCACGTGTCCATTTCTGTAAGTATTCTGAGAAATTCGGTAGTTTAAAGAAATAGTGATCTGATGATTTCTCAACTGGCGTTGCACCACTCAATGTTGAGCGTGGGTTTAATAACTCAGTCGCGTTATAAGTTGTACCGCAGACTTCACATGAGTCGCCGTATTGATCTTCAGCTTTACATTTCGGGCACGTGCCTTTAATGAAACGATCAGACAAGAACATGCCTTTTTCAGGATCAAATAATTGTGTGACAGGGCGAACAGCGATATTGCCTGCTTCACGGTTTTTAATATAAATCTCAGATGCACGTGCTTTGTTTGCATCGCTATGAGTTGAATCATAATGATCGAAATGCACACCAAAACCATCAAAATCACGAATGTGTTCTTTCTGAACATTGGCAATTTGCGCTTCAGGGCTAATGCCATTCGCTTCAGCACGTAACATGATCGCTGTGCCATGAGCATCATCCGCACATACGTAAGTCACGTCATGACCCATTGCACGCATCGCACGAACCCAAATATCTGCTTGGATATAACCGAGTAAGTGACCCATATGGATAGGACCATTGGCATAAGGAAGGGCATTGGTGACTAAAATTTTACGCACGGATATTGTTCTCTCATTCGTATTTACAAGGTGGATGATTTTACATGACTTAAGAGCGACTTGCACAAGGGAATCGGTGAAATCTTTTTAGCCTGAAGGGAATCTTATTTTGAAACTTCATACAAGCTTCACTTTGGCTTCAATCAAAGTACATCTGTTTGATCGAGAATAATCACAATATCAAAGATAGGAAAATAAAAATGAGGTCTTGGTCATTAGTTTTTTCATCAGTCTCAGCCAGTTTAGTTTCTGTTTTTAGTTTTGTGATTCCATTTTGTTTGTTCTTAAATTATCGACAGAATCATCTGCTTCATGTAGTCAGTGATGGCATGGAAGTTATGATGTATTTGACCCCAATACTCATCGTTTTGGCTTTTATCTTTTATCTGATTGTTTTTGCAGTATTGAAATTGCCCACTCAGATTTTTGATTTATACCAGTTTTTAAAAATAGGTTTTGTGATCTTAATTGCTTGGGCTTTACTGGTCTTAATGATCCTGTTCGAAGATCAAGTGAACCACATTGATTTTTCAACTTTAAAAATTGGTGTTGTGATGTATTTCATGATGCTGCCGATTTTAGCTTTGAGTTGTATGGGGGCGAACAGTTGTTATTTTGTGATGAATAAAGTAAATCAAAAGAAGAATATGATCTTATTTTGATTAAAAAAAAGTATGTATCCCAAAGGATTACATACTTTGCATCTGCTTAACGGTAACACTTTGCTTAGAGTTCTTTCTTAAAGAGATGATTTTCCCTTTAGATAAGAAATGGATGTGATAGCTTTTTAAACTATTGGTTTTTGGATCAACTGTAATTTCGGCAAAGAGTGGCGTTTGCCAAAGTTCATCACTTCCTAAAGTACCTAACCAAGCCTGAGCTTTAATTACAGCGGTAAATTCATCTTTAACTTGTAGATCGCTAATACTTAACTCACTGCACCAATGAACGGTCTTTGGGAATTCAACTTTTGAAAATTTCCAACAAATTGAAAGCGCCAAACTTGTTGCGATTCCAGCATAATCGTTGCTTTCATTATGAATGACAGGAAGTAATTGTTCTGCCAAATCACCTTCAAAAGAATCAATCATGCTTTGGATTCTTCGTTTGCTCGAAAGAATATAGTTCAGGCGCTTTTGTTGAGCTTGCAGTTCATTTTGAATTTCTAGAAGTTCATTTTCATTCATATATAAAGCTTTATAAGTCAGGTTAATTTCAAGATAGCGCAAAAGTATATCTGATCTAATTCTCTATATTGTGAATAGTTTTTAATACAAATTTAATGGTTCTAAAAATGATCGAAACACCAAGACTGATTTTACGCCAATGGCGAGACACGGATTATTTACCTTTTGCAGAGATGAGTGCTAATCCAGAGGTTATGCGGCATTTTCCAAAAGTTTTAACTCGCGCTGAAAGCGATGCATATATAGATAAATTAAAGGCAATTATTGAAAAACAGGGTTGGGGCTTTTGGGCAGTAGAATTAAAACAGACTCAGCAATTGATAGGCTTGGTAGGATTACATGATCAACCCACACAGTTTTCATTTTCGCCCTGTGTTGAAATTGGCTGGCGTTTAGATCAAGCATTTTGGGGCAAAGGTTATGCAAAAGAAGCAGCAAATGCAGCCTTGGATTTTGCTTTTAATCATTTGCAGCTTGAAACTGTTGTGTCTTTTACCACTTTAGAAAATCTGCGATCGCAAGCGCTTATGCAATGCTTAGGGATGAGGAAATTAGCAGAATTTCAACATCCTGCTCTAGTTCAAGATCATCCATTAAGTTGGCATGTATTGTATGAGATTCAGCAGTCTGATCGTATCAAGTAATTTAGTTGTGTTATGCATTTATATGATTTTTATATATGAAAATTCAAATGGTTATTAATCAGCAATAAATTTGAATCATCCTGTATCCCATTTGTTTCAATTTGCAGCAAACACGATAAGTGTAGGCAGAATCTTGTATAACTGTAATAGAAATCAACGACAGCTTTTACGAAATAACAAGAGGAACAAGACATGAGTAATGACAAAATTGATCAGTTAAAACAGTTCGCAGCAAAAGATTTAGAGCAAACCAAAGCAGACTTTCAGCAGGCTAAAGATAAAGTCAGCGAGCTTGGAAGTGATATCAAACAAAAAGGTCAGGAAACTGTGGAGGATGTAAAAAACTTCGCAGCGAAAGATATTGATCAAACTAAAGCTGATTTACAGCAAGCTAAAGATAAAGCCAATGAGTTGAAGCAAAAAGGCGAGCAAGCTTTAGATGATTTAAAGACCAATGCAAGCGATCAATACGGTGAAAGTAAAGCTGCATTATCAGCTAAAGCAGATGAGTTAAAAGAAAAACTGGCGGATACTCAACATGCTGCCAAAGAGAAATTAGATCACTTAAAAGAAGAGGCAACGCATAAATTAGAAGATGCAAAAGCCAAAGCAGCTGAGTTAAAAGATGAGGCAGCTGCAAAATTTGATGATCTGAAAGCTCAAGCTAGCAGCAAGTTAGATGATTTAAAGAAAGCTGCCACTGATACGATCAATAAATTCAAAGGCTAATCACGATAAAGCTTTAACAATCGACGCTGATAGGCAAAGATAAATTGCGACATAAAATTGAGCAATTACGGTCTTTGATGTGAGCGTCGAATCTCCAATACTGCTAAACTAACCACATTCAGTGAGTATGATCAGTTTTTGGAGTACAAAATGTCGTGGCTTTCTTCCTTAAAATCCGTTTTTTCGCCTGCGCAAGAAGTGAAGGAAGATGAAATCCAAACAGTCCTTCAAAATTATGTTCTTCCAAACTCTGAAAATGCCTTGAAAGATCGTATCAGCCAAGTTAATGTTCAAGGTCGCATCCTACAGCTCACGATCAATACATTTCCTGCAGAAAAAGATCATTTACAACAAATCCATGATGAACTTGCAGATGCCTTAGAAAAGTGTGGTATCCAAGAACTCAATCTGCATATTATTCAGCAGAAACATGCTGCCCATGGCGAGGCGGGACATAGTTGTTCATCTAAACCAAAAGCACAAAACACCAATCTTCCTCCAGTGATGGATGCATCTCCGAAAGCTGAAGCTGACCCAAATAATCCTCCGATTGAGAAAGCTGCGCCACAACAACGAGATGTTGCTCCACATCCACGTATTCAAAACGTAATCTTGGTGTCGTCGGGTAAAGGTGGTGTAGGTAAATCTACTACAACTGTGAATCTTGCACTCGCATTGCAAAAACTCGGTTTAAAAGTTGGGGTTTTGGATGCAGATATCTATGGTCCGAGTATTCCAACTATGTTGGGAAATGCTGGTCGCACACCACAGATTGAAAATGAACATTTTGTTCCTTTAGATGCTTATGGTATGGCTGTGATTTCAATCGGTCATTTGATTGGTGCGCATAACACTCCTGTAGCATGGCGTGGCCCTAAAGCCACTGGCGCATTGATGCAGTTATTTAATCAAACTCTGTGGCCAGATTTGGATGTATTGGTTATCGACATGCCACCAGGTACTGGCGATATTCAATTAACGCTTGCACAGCGTATCCCAGTGACTGGTGCGGTAATTGTTACTACACCGCAAAATGTTGCCTTAATGGATGCTGTAAAAGGGATTGAATTATTCAATAAAGTGAATATTCCTGTACTCGGTGTGATTGAGAATATGTCAACACATGTTTGTTCTAACTGTGGACATGAAGAGCAAATATTTGGTACGGGTGGTGGTGATCAGCTTTCTGAACAATATGACATACCTTTACTAGGTCGTTTACCTTTAGATGCAAAAATCCGAGAGAATGCCGATAATGGTAAACCAAGTGTCATCGCACAAGATGTCGCTTCTGAAAGCTATATCAATATTGCGGAAAGTGTCTTAAAACAGATGGAAAAACTTCCAAAACGTCAGAGAGATGACAAGCGCATTTTCTAATTGATGGTTATTTTTAAGTTCGGCCCAACATTTCGTTGGGCTTTTCTTTGTTTGATGTTGTAAATATATCGTTTGGTAAAATATGGCATGAGAGTTGCTTCATCACTATTTTATTTTCGAGTGATGATATGAAGTCCGTCAAAAGAGCTGTAAGTATTCTGGGATTGTGTAGTGCATTTTTACTGAGTGCTTGTAATGGTGATAATTCTCCAAAAGAGACTGAGCAATTAGAAACTAAATTACAACCCATCGTGATCCAAGGTGCTTTACCTGTCGAATCTGAACGTATGGCATCAAAATTAGATAACGTCAGTGTTGAAACAGTGGGTGGATGGAAGTTTTGGAAAGGAACTTATAAAGGTTATCCAGTGATCGTGTCCAAAACACGTATGGGCATGAGTAATTCTGCCGCAGCTACAGCACTTGCGATTGAGCGATATAAACCCATTGCAATTATTAACCAAGGTACATCAGGCGGGCATGATCCTGCTTTAAACGTGTTTGATATTGTATTAGGCAAATACACGACAAATATTGGTGCGTTTAGAACACCAAGATTACCGATAGGAGGCGGTTCAAACTCATTGGCATGGACAGAGGCATTTGATGTGTTACCAGAAGATGAGTCTGACCCTGAACCGATTGCGATACGCAAATTTGAAGGTGATCAACAGTTACTGATTGCTGCACATAAAGCAAAAGCTTCTTATAGCAAAGGGAATGTGGTTGAGGGAACGATTGGTTCAGCAGATGTTTGGAATAATGAGTTGGATCGAATCCAGTTTTTCCATAATAATTATCAAACTTCTGTAGAGGAGATGGAGGCAGCTTCCGTCGCACAGATTGCACATCAGTTTAATGTTCCATTTTTAGGTATAAGAATTTTATCTAATAATATTACCAATAATGGTGCATATAATCCTGCTACGGGTGAGGCATGTCAGGACTATGTGCTTGATGTGGTTGAACAATACATGAAACAACAATTGGATAAAAACTAAAGATTTAGAAGAAATCAGCTACATGATTTCTTCTTGATTATTTTGAATTCTATTTTTCCAGTTTTTAATAACAAACCAGCGCCATAAGAGGTGAGTTGCACAATAAAACAATAAAGCAAACAGAATGGCTTCTATGACTAAACCTGAAATTAAGATTTTTGCCAGACTCAAGTCTATATGCCCATGTCCAAAGTTTTTTAACCAATTGATGATTTGATGTAGCACACCCAATAACATCTCTTGATCAATCATATTGACATGATAAATCTTAGTACCAAACCAAAAGCCTAAATAAAGTATAGGAACTACAGTGAGAGGATTGGTCAGCCATGCCATACACAGTCCGATCGGCAAATTAACCTCAAACCATAGGATTGTCAGAATAATAAATAAACTATGGAAAGGTACAGGTAATATGCCCCAAAAGGTACCAATAAACATCGCTTTGGCGATAGAGTGACGATTCACATACCAAAGTAAAGGATTTAAGGTACTTTGCCCAAAAATGCGCATAAACTTGAGTTGAGCAACTTTCTCTGATGAAGGAAGCCACTTATGAAGAAATTGCTTAGGCATAAAATATTGGCGAGTAGAAGAATGAAAATAGTGTGATCAACTGATTATAAAATAGCACTTTTTGCTTAGGCCTAGCTTAAATTTCATGCTAAATCTTAATCTAATCAGTAAAATGTTATTCAAAAATTCACGGTAATCGTACTTTAAATATACACAGATATCTAGGTGACTGTTCAGTAGCGAGCTACTTGAAATTTATAAAGATGAAATAAAATAAATAGTTAAATAATTGTAGTGAAATTAACGTTATAAGTGCTTACAGTTATTTTTTTGCTATAAAATTGTAATTGGATTAATCTCAGAGAATCCTTTAGTGAGGTCATTCAATGATTTCATGGTTTTTCATTGGTTTAGTTATAACCATATTATTTACTCCTGGCCCAACCAACACATTATTGGCATCATCTGGTGTTCAGGTTGGTGTACGCAAATCACTTTTACTTATCCCAGCTGAAGCATTGGGTTATATCGTTGCTATAACAGCTTGGGGTATGTTGATTGGCAAAGTATCAACAGCTTTACCATTACTTCCCACCTTTTTAAAATTAATGAGCGCTGGCTATATTTTGTATTTGGCGATTAAGCTTTGGCGTACAGCGAATCAACAAGTGGCATTAAATCAACCAACTATTCGCCCACGTGAATTATTGTTTGCTACGCTTTTAAATCCTAAAGCGTTGTTGTTTGCATCTGCTATTTTTCCAGCAGTTGCATGGAAGAGCCAAGACATTTACTTAGTACATATGAGTGTTTTTGTTGGTTTGATTTTGCCGATTGCTCTGTTTTGGATATCTGTTGGAGCAATGTTGGCGACCAATAAAGTTAAATGGCTTTCACAATCAAAATTACAACGCACAGCATCTGTCGTGCTCATTAGTTTTTCAATCCCGATCAGCTATTCTGCATTAATCAATTTATAAAGTATCTCTGCTATTCTGCCTATCAGGATAGCAGTCTTATTTTCATTAATGATGATTTACGTTAAAGTACCTGCCAATCATTAATTTAGATTTTGGAAAAAAGTCATGGCAATAAAATCTGATCGTTGGATTCGTGAAATGAGCGAAAAACACGGCATGATTGAACCTTATGCAGAGAATCAAGTTCGTTATGGTGAAAATGGCGAAAAGTTGATTTCTTATGGGGTGTCGAGCTATGGCTATGATGTTCGATGCGCACGTGAATTCAAAGTATTTACCAATGTTCATTCAGCGATTGTTGATCCTAAAAACTTTGACGATAAAAGCTTTATTGATATCGAATCAGACGTTTGTATCATCCCACCAAACTCATTTGCCTTAGCACGTACCATTGAATATTTCCGTATCCCGCGAAATGTACTTACTGTTTGTTTGGGTAAGTCGACTTATGCGCGTTGCGGTATTATTGTAAATGTGACGCCGTTAGAGCCTGAGTGGGAAGGTCACGTTACTTTAGAATTTTCCAATACTACAAACCTACCTGCGCGTATCTATGCGGGTGAGGGTGTCGCACAAATGCTTTTCTTTGAAAGCGATGAAGTATGTGAAACATCATATAAAGATCGTGGTGGCAAATACCAAGGTCAGACAGGCGTGACTTTACCGAAGACCTAAATTAAAAAACCCATCATTTGTAAATGATGGGTTTTTTAATTTGATGATTTTTAAAAATTCTTCATTCATCATAAGAATTGTTCAGACGAATGAAGCTAGCAATTAATAAAAAATAAGATACAATCATTATAATTTGATTTGTTTTTGTACAGGATCACGGAAATTACTACTGCTATATAAGTGAGTATTCGATCAAACAGAAACAAGTAATAAAAAGAACATATGGAAGTTTTAACACGGAGGTCGTTATGCGACGGTTTAAGTCTCTACATTTTGCTATGTTGGCGTTGGGTAGTGTATGCCTGAATTTTGCCTATGCGTCCTCCGAAGGTTTGCAGAGTCTGAGTGATAGTGAGATGTCTGCTATAACAGGACAGGCATTGATGAGTTTGTCATATATATCTCCAACAGATAGTGCAAATTTAATGAGGAATATTAGTGGCTCCAATAATATAGGATTCTATAAATTAGGGCTTGAAGCTGAATTGGAGTTGAATGCTAATATAAAGAATTTACAGCTAGGTTGTGGCGGGCAGAATGGTGTTGGAGGCTGTGATATTGATATTAAAAATCTAGCCTTGAGTGGGCTTCCAAATGGTGGGGACTATGACATTAATGGGAATGCTGTTCCGAATGGTGGTTATGATATAGATGGTAATCCAGCCTATTCTGGTGATGGACGTGCTGCTACAAGTGCTAAAATTAGTAATCCTTTCTTAGAGTTTGCTATTAAAAACCCAAATAGCGCTTCAACCCGTGAGGTCATTGGTTTTAGAGCTAGTGCTGAAAAAATAAATGCTTTGTTAACCGCTGGTTTAACTAATAATGCATCGCCATCTACTACTGATGGAATTCAGTCGTTAAGTGGCTTTATGAGATTTAGTCCAACAACAGGGGAAGTGACAACAACACCGGGATTGTTTGCTAAAACTAACGACCAACGTTTAAATGGAAAACTAAATGCTTTAGGTTTTGATCGAGATTGGGTTTCAGATCCTACTAGTAGTGATACATTGGGAATTTCGATTCCATCCGTGACGGCAGGATTTTCAACACCAGCCTTTCAGGTTAATGGTAAGCGTCAAACAGCTGCACGTATTGATAATATAACGGCGAGTGTTGATATTCCGTTGGACCAAGGACCTAATAACCAGCTCAAAGTGGATTTTGACTGTATCTTAGTTATAGCATGTAAGGCGAAAATTAAATTGAAAGAGGGGTCAAGAATTGAAGGACTACCTTTAAATGTTAGTTTTGAGCAATCTTTAAGTATGATTCATAATGTACCTTTGACAGGTACAGGCGGATATTTATCCTTACAATTACAAGATTTATTATGGCCAGGCAATTATATTGATGGAGCTGATGTTGGAAAGACCTCTTTATCTAATTTTACTCAAGCTAGTGATATTGCTAGAGCTGGGTGGTGGATGTCATTTGCTGAACCTGTAAATTTAGGTTTGTTAAAAGGTCAAAATCCAGTGGATGTATCTGCTGTTTATCCTCAAGTTGCGACGAAAGTTTCTGCTTTTTTGAATCAAGAATCTCAACGCGTTTATGCTCCAGCTCTTGCTTCTATTGGTACTTTATTTGGAATTACATTGACTACTCCGGACCCCATTATAATTGATTTAAGTGATGCTACACCTGCCACACTTTCTTTATCTAATGTACAGCTAAAAAATCAAGTGCCAAAATCAAACTGTTATGGAACATTAAAATTCTGTTAATTTGCTTACATTTTAAAAAAGCAGCCGAGGCTGCTTTTATTATTTCAAATTGGGAAAAGAAGAATGATAAATCTACGAGGAATGAATAGGGTTGTAGTTGTTGGTGGTGGGACGGCAGGTTGGTTTGCTGCATTGCAACTTAGACAATTGTTTAGTCCATCTGTTGAAGTGATGGTAATTTCAGCACCAGAGATACCAATCGTTGGTGTTGGTGAAGGTGGAGTTTTGAACTTGCTTTCGGTATTACATGATTTGAATATCGATTTAAAAGATTTTATAGAACAAACGGGATCTACGCTTAAATTGGGGTTTCGTTATGAGCGTTGGAGAACAGGCAAACAAGAAGACTATTATTATCATCTTTTCCCTCTACCTACTCCTGATTTTGCATGGAATGAGTTTGGGTTTAATCCATATTTATCAGGATTATTTAACCATGGAATAGATGTTAGTCGCTATATGGCATCTTATGAGTTCAGTGAAGAGCGGAAACCTTTCCAAGAGGTTTTGCAGATTCTTTTGGAAGGAAAGAATAATTTTGGTGCATCGCTACATTTTGACACTTTTAGAGTTGGTCAATATCTTAAGAAAATTGCCTTAGCTAGAGGTATTATTCATGTTGAGCAGAAAATAGAGAATTTTGTATTTAACCCTACAACTGAGAATGTTTCTGCAATTCAATGTGCTGATCACGAGATAAGTTGTGATTTTGTGATAGATGCCTCTGGGTTTTCAAGGCTTTTGATTGGAAAAAAATATCAAAGCCAATGGTGTTCTTTTTCTGATACATTGCCTATGAATAGAGCCTTACCTTTTCATTTGCCGCACAAAAATAAAATTGAATTAGTGACACGAGCAACAGCTATGAGTTCAGGTTGGGTATGGCAAATACCATTGCAAGAGCGTATAGGTGCGGGATATGTATATCATGATCAATTCATCACTGATCAGGAGGCACAACTTGAAGTTGAAAATTGGTTAGGGCACTCTATAAATCCTGTTAAGCCAATTGCATTTGAAGCTGGATATTTTCAACAGGTTTGGATAAAAAATGTAGTAGGAATAGGTTTGGCATCGGGATTCATTGAGCCATTAGAAGCAACATCAATTGGGCAAATGCTCAGCCAATTACAATTACTGGTTTCTTTTATAAGAGAAAACCATGGGGTAATTTCACAACAAAATATAGACTTCTATAATCAACAAAATGCTCAATATTGGGAGGGTATACGTGATTTTATTCGTATGCATTATGATACTGGGCGTTCAGACACTCCATTTTGGAAATTTATGCTAACTGTACCTCAATCGGAAAGTTATCAGGAGCTCAAAAAATGCTGGGCGCATAGGACACCGAGAGATATTGATTTTGTAAGGCATAGTATGGATGGTATGTACATGTTTAGTGCAGCGAATTGGTTAGCTGTGGGTGCTGCAGTAGGTGTAATAAAACCTGAAGCTACCGTAGCAGAGCTTTATGCTTTGCCACCAGATAAAAAGCAAAAATTAGCTAAATTTTTGGAGCAGATAAGAAAGAAATTATAATTGTGCTAGCCAAACAAAAATATGTGTAGGTTATATTTATTTTTCATACATCGGAAAAATGTAACTTTTAGCGGGTTTTTTTTGCAATTGCGTAAATAGTAGGCATAATAAAAAAGTAAGATTGGGTAGGCGAATTCTGCCTACAATTTGAGTGATGCTTGGAAGCATATCCTTGACTGCGCCTTTTTTGTGGTTGGAAGTCACTCAGGAAGATTTAGAAAAATAACGTTGATGCGGAGCATCGTGTAACAGGAAGGTCAAGATGACTACACTTCATACGGTATCTTTTAAACGAACTGTTTTAGCGACACTAATCGGTTTGTTTCTCAGCAGATATTCCTTTGCATTACAGGAAATTTCTGATGATGCTTTAAGCCAAACAACTGGTGAAGGTATTGCAATCTTACCAACGGATTACTCTTTTGTTCTTCGTGGAGATAACACTGGTAACGAAACTTCTTTGACTGATAGAAGTAAAGATACTGGTTATATTCATTATATTCCAGTAGGTGGATTAACTTCCATCGTCCAAGATACGAACAAAGATGGGGCTGTAACAGCAACTGATCATTCTGTGGGTAAAGCTGATCTTTATTTATATGGTTTAGCATTATCTAAAAATGATAATGATACTAACAATCGCTTTGGTTCTAAAATTTCAAGTTGGGGTACAGCAAATAACCCTTGGATTTTTAAAGCAGCAACTGCAAATAACGTTCCTGACTTTGCTGGGGGGAATGGAACGATTACATATTTAAATTTTGAAGCACCATTATATGAAACTGGTACGAAAACTGGTGTGGATGCTTATAATTTAAAATTAGCATTATGGGCAGATGCTTTCGTACGTGACCAAAGCAAAACAGAGGGGCATGCTGACCAATTTAACCTTGGTGAGGGCTTTAGTACTACTGCCAGCGGGCGTGCTAATCGCTTGCGTTTACAAGCAATAGCCAATGGTTTTGGGGTGAATGGTAGTAATTTACAAGTTTTCCAAACATTAGGTGGTTCAAATAATAATAATGGTATGAGTGCTTTTTATAATAATACATTAGGCATAGCTGGAGTTCTACGGTTTAATAGTGGTGATGCTCAAAATCTAAAAGCAACTTTTACGGATACAGAATTAGGTAGCGTTGGCACACCATCTGCATGGACAACTATTCACAATGGGCAAGACTCAGTACTAGGTACATCGAAAACAGCATCAACTGGTGATTGCGGTAACGCAGGAACAGGGGCGTTTAATAGTACATCTCCAGGTTGTTTGTTTATCGTGCAAAAACAGACACGTACTGATACGCGTCAAATCAAACGAGTGTGGAGTGTGCCAACTAATAGTGTCTTAAGGTTAAGTACGCGAGAAACAACGGATACAGCAGGTTTGAGTACACCAGCGCTAAATGGTACTGGTGCACCGACTTTTGATGCAAATGAAGGTGTATTTATCTATAATCCGAACATTAATCTTGTGTTAGGAAATCTGTACCAACCAGTCATATTAGGTTCCGATGGTCGTAACTTTAGTTTGGAAATCGCACGTATACCTAATAATCCTGCTATCTATAAAAAAATATATACTGACTATACAGGTAGTGATCCAACTTATTTAGGTTCCACTTGTAATATTTATCAATGTGGTACAAGCGAAGTTTCAGGTTATCAAGGTGGCTCACCTCGAACTGATTACTCAACAACAGCCCTTAATAATAAAAAATTAGCAACTCATAGTAGTATTAGTATTGGTTCTGTTTATAGTTCAGATGGAGGTAAGACGCTCACAGCTTATAAAGGTACTGCTGGCGTGGATGATGCGGTTGGGATATCTTTTGGTAATTTGCAAAATCCAAATGGTTTTATTAGTAATATCACTACAAATACAGCATCGCAAATACGTTATGCACAACGTGAGATGAATACTTCAACATGGATCACTAATAGTAGATGCACTAGTACATCATGGGGAAGTTGTAATGGTGTAACTAATACCACGGGTTCTTTATATCAGTGGCAGTATTATAATGGTTCAGGATCGCTAATAAATTCAGTTAATGGTTGGACCAATACACCAACCAGTGCAACATTATGTACGAATGGTGGTTCAACAACATGTAATAACAGTGCAGCAGTAACCACAACACCTTTATATGGAACCATTGCTAACCGTACATGGTCAGATACGGCACTCAATGGAGCAGGTTGGCGGACTGCTGCTAATGCAAACCTAAATAATTTTATTGGTTCATCTAATGGAACAACTGGTTATGTGATTCCAGCAACAAATACAGCCCCAACTCCAATAGTACCTAATAACAATATGGGCTCTGCTGTAATCGATGGTTTGTTGATTCAACATTTAAAAATTACGACTACTGGTCTATAACGGGAGTTTAAATATGAAAAAAATAATCCCTTTGTTCCTATTGTTTATTACACATTTATCTCATGCTGAATTACAAGCTTTAGATAACCAAACCTTGCAATCGATACAAGGGCAAGGTGGGGCTGATTTATCTCTTAAGCTATCTATGAATCATAATATTTTAAGTGACGCTGATTTACTTGCAGGGGTTGCTCCTACATTTAATTGTGATCCTGCTCGCTTGGAGTATTGTCGATTAGCGATTTCTGTGAATAAGCGGTTTGTACAACAAGGCACAGCAGGTGCAAATGATCCAGTTTGGTCGATGGCTGCTAGTGATCCCGATATAAATAACAAAGGTCGTAAGCTTTGGGTTGTTTTTAAAGGTTTACAGGGAACAATTAATATTCAAAAAATTGGTTTAGATGCCATAGACCTACAATATACTGCAAAAACTGGTGGTAGTACTGTCACTAAACCTGTAATGCAGTTTTCGTTTGATGGTACAAAACCAATTCAAATTCGTAATTTTGGTTTTAATGCTTTATCTATCGAGCAGGATACTGGTACGGTTCTATCCTATTATGATACAAGTGGAAAATTGATTGAGGGAACAACGACAAATCCCCAAGATTATGGTTTCTTAAAGACGGGAACTTATAGTGCGGTTCCACAAAGTACAGGCGCTAATGGTACAACAGCCAACAATTATGATGTAGGACGGGAAAAGGGTTTTCTCGGTTTGCAAATGAATGGCAACCTTGCAATAGATGGAAAAGTCCAGATTTTTGCATGTAGTAATCATGCTCGTTGTTAAATTTTATTAGATTCAAAGGATTGAGCAATGAAAAAGAATAACCAAAAGCTACATAAAAAGTACTTCGTACTTACTACTTTAGCTGCAAGTGTTTTGTTAGTTAGTCATCCTTGTTATGCTTTGGAGGCGTTGGATGATACATCTATGCGCGACGTTAACGCACAAGATGGGTTAAATGTTAATTTAGATTTTAAAGAGTTGAATGTAGGGACTTTCTTTTGGCAAGATAATGCAGGACGTGGAAGTGTAGGAAAAGCAACTGACACCACCTTACGAGCTGAAGCTGAGAATTTCAAAATTCAATCGCATAGCTCATCACCAACAGTAAGACCTAATATCAATATCCAAATGAATACTGGTAGTGAATCTAATAAGGCAGGATTAGACTTCAATTTAAAAGTTGCGCCTGTTTTAATCAGTATGAATAAGTTTAAGGTTTGTGACTCAACAGCTTGTGGCAGTCCAGTCGGGGACATCGCGATACAAACTAACTCAGATACAAGTATTAGTTTTAAAACTCGAGACGGTCTTTTTAGTAAGACTGGCCAAAGTGAACTAACATTCGCTTCAAAAAACGCCAGTATATATCTAGGACAGACGACAGGATTAGCTCCAAGTCAAACTCTAAATCAATTAATTCTAAAAAACTTTAACTTTAACTTTTTTGCGAAAGGCGTGATGTATGTAGATGGTACAGAAGGCTTTATTGTTAGAACAAATGGTGCTAGTGCTTCTGATGCAGTTATTAACTACAATGCTGATGGCTCAGTAAATGTAGCTGCAAGTACTACACCGAGTTTAACACATGGTTATGTTGATTTTACTCGTGTAACAGATCCTGCTAATTCTGGAACTATATCTGGCAACACTTATTCTTCGCCAGCAACTAATTCTGGTCTAAACCTAGAATTTATGTTGAATCGTAATGTAAACCCAAATAATAGATATTCAGTAGACACAACTAAGACGCCAATAAATGGTCAAACTACATCAGAAACAGCCAAGGGTCTAATTCGCTTAGGTGCAAGTGGGCGCATGGTTAATGGTTCAATACAAGTTAGAGGGACAAATACGAATAGTAATGATGGATTTACTCGAACTGATCCTATTTATAATGTGGCATCTAATCAATTTGGTAGTCCTGACAATACTAATATTTTAGGTAAAGCAAATAATGCTGTTACGGCAGCAGGAACGCAGAACATTATTGGTAATACCGGTATTGCTTTTCGTATGAAAGCAGATTTTACCAAAAAAAATGATCCAATGTTGGGCGGTGATAATAGTAAAGCAACCACTTTAGAAATAGGTGGTGCTGGTTTTAATACTTATGGTTTTGAGTTTGGGGAACTAACTGGGTTGAATCTCAGAAATCGTGGTTCATTTGATACAGGTAATGTTTATCTCAATCTTGTTGATACAAAAACTGTTTTCTTGCCTGCCAATAAAGCATTACAAACCAGTCGTTATTGGAATGGTTCTTCATCTACGACATTAACAACAGATGCAGATTATATTCAAACCATTCATAATGGAACCACAGATCAGAATCCTTATGCACTTCTGGCTGCTATTCGCGGTGCAGAGTTTCAGGCATTTTCACGCAGCGGTCGTTTTACCAATAGTGCAAGAACGACAGGAACAACGATTCCTAAAATCAATGATACTGCAGGTAATACGTGGGGTTTAGCATTACCTTTCTATGATTTAAATGCAAATTTAGCCATGTATGGTACAACTGCTCCAGCAGATGCTTACTATTATGATTTAGGTGGAACAAGATACACAGTTGTAGCTGGTGCGGAGCGTTTAGGTTTTTCACTTGCCATGAGTACTACGGGTATGAATGGAAGTACAGATACTACTAAGCAAAAGACTACTTCAATCTTGTTATTAGATAATGCAGACATAAACTCAGTACGTTATATTGGTTTGCGTAATATCGATATGTTATTGCGCGGTACGGGAACAGTTGGGCTTGAAAATGGAAGTTTTAATGCTAGCTTAAAAGACATTTTGATTATCTTATCTGCACAAATTGCAGGAGGATATTTACCAGGAGCATTATATAAAGGGACATCTACACCGGCATCAGCTTCATCAGCGGACTTCTCAAATAATAATGATGTTTTGTTGTCTACTAAATTACGTTTAGATGGTAAGAAAATAGATCTTTCTTTAATACCAAATAGTGAATATACCAGTACTGACGGTAGTCGCTTGAGTGTTGTTGGTGAGTTAGAGCTTAAGGCTGTAAAAGATGGTGGGAAAAGCGCAATTCAGTTAAGTGATCCATTAGATGGTTCTACTGTAGGTTTCGATAATATCGATGGTAAAGTTGCATTTAATAATGCAATTATTATTTCACCAGATACTCGAGAGACATGTCCTACAGCTGGTTGTGATGGTATGGTTTCCTTTAAAGCAGGTCTAACTTTCAACCCAGCTGGAACAACAGGTATTGGAGCAACTGGTGGAGCAAATAGTGCAACAAATGCTGAAAAGATTGCGGGTGTATTAAGAGTTCGAGATATAAATCTTTATCCTCCAACAGTGGGAGCACAGCCACAACGCTTAGGTGAAATGGTGTTGACGGGTGGACGTATTACTGGTCAATTAGGAATTATTCCTCGAAACTAAGGATAGAATCTGATGAATAAAAATAAGATGCTAGGATGTCTAACTCTATTTTTTAGTCCTCTAGTAATAGCAATGCAACCAATGGATGATCAAAGTCTATCAGTTGCGACTGGTCAAGATGGTTTAAATATTAATGTAACTACCCCAAGCATTGAATTTAAACAAATGGCTGTGATTGATCCTGATGGTTGGGATACGAAGACGGTTGCTGCAACAGAATATCGTGGTAGAGCTGCGTTAGTACTTGCACAAAGTCCTAATTCAACTATGTCGAGTCCAACTATAACCGCAAAAGCTGCTGGTACTTCTACTAACTTAAGTCTAAATGCTGTTATTGATACAGATAAGGGGACTGGTACTAATGGTGCTTTCGCGAATATCGGGATAACTTTCGGAAATTTAGATGAGTTAGTATTTTCTAAATTCTCTATCTATACGGCTGGTGCAAATGCTGTATCAGATATGGGTTTGACAACTCCTGGTATTTATACGCAAAGAACCATTTTTGGTGGAACTACAGCAACATTAAATACAGGTGTTAAAGAGTTACTTAGATTAAATGACGGTTTGAATATAAAGTTTTTAGCTACGAATAAACCGAAAATGAATATTCAACTCGGAGCAGCGCCACAGGGTTACATGGTGCGTCTAGGTGGGGCGATTGATTCTATTTGTGGAGCTGGGACAGGGTGTAATATGATGCTAGTCTCTAGCTACGCTACTGAAACTGATCCAACAACAACAGCTATTGGTGCAAATTTTAAGTTTCAAATGAAAGCATCAAATCCTTTAACAGGTTTTCGTTTAGATAATTTTCATGCTGGTATTGAATCCGATGGTTTTGTTTTTGGAAATTCTGTAAACACGTGCTCTACAACACCTAGTACTTGTATCACCTCTGATGCAGTTGATTTATCATTAAATGAAATCAAATTAGGTAATGATATGACAACAATTCCTGCGGTTGGAAGTGCTAATTATCGATTTAATGGTTTACAAAATAGTTCAATTGGAAATGTTGGATTTAAAAATGCTTCAGTTACTGACTTAAAAATGAAAATTAGTGGTCTGTAATTAATCAAGAGCATTAGTAAAAAATAGGGAGTATCGCTCCCTATTTTTTATTTAAATATTCAAGAATATTCTCAAGTTGCTTTTCTCGTTTTACTAGGCTCCACAACTCTTGAGCTTCTGGATAGGCTTTAGTCATCATACCTAACCATTGCTTGTAACGACCAATCATTCCAATTTCAGTTTTGAATTGTCCGCTTAAAAAACGTTGTTGTAATACGACTAGCTCCTGCCATGTTAAAATCGCTTGGTCGCTATTTTCACGGATACAGAGTGTCAAATCTGGAGTTGTAACAGCACCACGTCCTATCATCAAATCCTGACAATTTGATTGTTCTAAACATGCTTTGGCATCAGCATTATTCCAGATTTCACCATTGGCAATTACATTGATTTTTAATGCTTCAGTAATCGGCTGGATTTTTTCCCAATAGGCAGGAGGCGTATAGCCATCGGCTTTTGTACGAGCATGAACTGTGAGCCAACTAGCACCGGCATCTTCAATAGCATGTGCATTATCGAGTGTATGGTTTTCATCTAAATAGCCGAGTCGCATTTTTGCTGAAACTGGAATATGTTTAGGTACAGCATCACGAACAGCTTTGACTAAGAGATGTACCGTTTCAGGTTCATCTAATAAAACTGAACCGCCGCGATGTCGATTGACTGTTTTAGCTGGGCATCCAAAATTTAGATCAATTGCAGGAGCACCGAGTTCAACGACTTTAGCAGCATTGGCTGCGAGCATTTCAGGATTATTTCCCAAAAATTGAACATGTACTGGTGTTCCAGCAGCTGTTTTACCATCAGTTTTTAGTTCAGGACAAAAACTGTAATAAATATGGTCAGGTAGAATGCTGTCAGTAATACGAATAAACTCAGTCACACACCAATCAAAACGACCAACATGAGTGAGGACATCACGCATAATTGGATCTGTTAGACCTTCCATAGGGGCGAGTGCGAGTTTCACAATGCATTACCTAGTTAAACAAAAACTGGTTTATACGCATTTTAAGAGAAGCTGTCTAGTTTTTATTGGGACAGTTAAATTAACGCCCTAATATCATTTCTAAAACAAATTTACTGCCAATAAATCCGATTGCTAGTAATACGAATCCAGTAATTGTAAATCGAATCGCTTTACGACCACGCCAACCAAATTTGTAATGTCCGATTAGTAAAGCTCCATATAAAAACCAAGAAATAATACTAAATGCAGTTTTGTGAGCGAGGTGTTGAGCAAAGAAATTATCAATAGTAAAGAAACCAAAGATTAGTGCAGCGGTGAGTAAACCAAACCCAGTAATAATTAAATCAAAAAGTAAGGATTCCATCACTTGAAAAGGAGGGAGCAGGTTGACCCAAATACGTTTTTTTTGTTTTTTCTTGAGTTCTCTGTCTTGAAACCATAATAGAACTGCTTGAATGGTTGCCATTAACAGAACCGCATAAGCGGACAAAGACAAAATAATATGGGTATCTAAACCGACTCCATGATGTTCAATGGTTTGATTGGATTGGCTCAAAGAAAACCCTAGGATTAGTCCAATCGCAGCAACAGGAATGCCGATTAAATTTAGAGGTAATATTGGGCGAATCAGACTTAAAATTAAACTTAGGCTTAACATCAGTCCAGAGGTAAAGGAAATGAGATTAAATACATCATAATTTACCCCTAACGGAGTAATCATATCCTGTGACAAGACAAGACCATGAAGTATCAATCCTAATACAACAATAAGACCATAACACCAAAGATTTGGAGTACGTTTTGACATTAAATGGATAAACAGATACCAGAATGAACTGGTATATGAGACAAGTGCCAAAATTGTGTAAACCAAGGGGAGACTGATCATGTCAAACCTTTTTTAGGGGGATGAATAATATTCACCATATAAGATATAAATTCGCTTCGAACTACAGTATCCTATAGCATCTTATGCATAAATTTTCTATTTTAAGAAAGATTTTTTTGCAACTAGCCATTTTAAGCGGATTTCGCAATGTTTGATACCTTAACAGAACGACTCACACAGAGTTTAAGAAATGTTACTGGCTCAGGGCAGCTGACCGAAGACAATATTAAAGATACCTTACGTGAAGTACGTATGGCACTTCTTGAAGCCGATGTGGCGTTACCTGTAACTCGTGAATTTATCGCGAAGGTGAAGGAAGAAGCACTTGGTCAAGAAGTAATGACTCAGCTTTCTCCAGGTCAGGCATTTGTAAAAATTGTCTATGATGAACTCACCAAAATGATGGGTGAGGCAAATGAGACTCTTGATTTAAGCGCAAAACCACCGGTTGTGGTCCTTCTTGCTGGTTTGCAAGGTGCTGGTAAAACCACGACAGCTGCAAAATTAGCGCGTTTCCTCAAAGAGCGCCAAAAGAAAAAAGTAATGACTGTTTCTGCCGACGTGTATCGTCCAGCAGCAATTAAGCAGTTAGAAACAGTATCAAATGAAGTTGGTGTTGGTTTTATTCCATCACAAGCGTCAGAAAAACCAATTGATATTGTCAATCGTGCGATTGAGCAAGCAAAAATTCAATTTGCTGACGTTTTGATTGTCGATACGGCAGGTCGTCTACATGTCGATGAAGACATGATGGATGAGATCAAAGAATTACATGCTGCTGTGAAGCCGACCGAGACTTTGTTCGTCGTTGACGCGATGACAGGTCAAGATGCTGCCAATACAGCAAAAGCTTTTAATGATGCTTTGGCTTTAACTGGTGTGATTCTCACTAAAACTGATGGTGATGCACGCGGTGGTGCTGCACTTTCTGTTCGTGCGATCACGGGCAAGCCGATCAAGTTCTTGGGTATTGGTGAGAAACTAGATGCGCTTGAGCCATTCCACCCAGATCGTGTTGCACAACGTATCTTGGGCATGGGTGATGTCCTTTCTTTAGTCGAAGAAGTTGAACGTAAGATCGACAAAGAAAAAGCCGAAAAAATGGCGAAAAAATTGCAAAAAGGCGGTACCTTCAACTTTGAAGATATGCTGATGCAATTTGAGCAAATGAGTAAAATGGGCGGCATGATGGGCTTCTTGGATAAGTTGCCTGGTATGAGTAATGCGGGCATTCAGGATGCAATTGAAAAAGCTAATCCTGAAAAGCAAGTTAAGCGTATGGAAGCGATTATTCAGTCGATGACGATTAAAGAACGTCGTAATCCTGATTTAATTAATCCAAGTCGTAAAAAACGTATTGCTGCTGGTTGTGGTATGGATGTTGCTGAAGTGAATAAATTGATCAAGCAACAAGCACAAATGGCGAAGATGATGAAGAAATTTGCGAATCCATCAGGTATGAGCAAAATGTTGAAATCATTGGGCAATATGCAGAAACAATTCGGTGGTGGTGGCGGTATGGGACCATTATTTGGTAACAACGATACCAAAAAATAATAAATAAAAGCCCATACTTTTATTAGAAGGCGCATTAGCGCCTTTTTTATTAACTGATGGTTGGTGTATAAAAAAGTTAGTGTATAAAAATAGTACAAAATTAAACACTAAACGTTTAGTAAAAATTAGATAATAAAAATTAAATATATGATTTTATTGATAAATGTAAACTATGTCACAAGATGTGAAAAATAAGGTTTTTATTTTGCATTGTGAAAATGCAAATCCAGAACAGCATTGGTATATCTGGTTAGAGCAACAACTAAAAAACATTGGTATCGCTGCTGAAAGAGTTGTTCTGGCTGATTCAAATCATCCTGATGCGGAGGTTTGGCAAACTTGCTTAGAGGCTCAATTAAATACTATTAATCAACAAAGTATTTTGGTTGCACATGGATTATCTTGTCTAGCGGCAGCGAGATATCTGGCTGATAAGCTCAAAGGGACATCTATTAAGGCAGCATTATTTTTAGCAGGTTTTAACGAAACAATTCCGCAACATCCAGAATGGAATCAATTTATTCAAGAAAATCGTTTCGAAAGCAAATACCTTCGAACGAATATCCTTCGACGTATCGTGTTTTTTTCAAGCAATGATCCTGTCGTGCCTGTGCCATACACATTCAAATTTGCACATTATATTAATGCACAATTGATTGAAGTAAGCCAAGCAGGACATTTTTGTGAGGATGATGGCTATCGTGAATTTGAACATTTATTTAAGGTAATTCAAACATTAGTAGCAGCAGAATTGACCTGAACATAATGTTTTAAGCCTTTTAAAAGTAAATCCGATTCGATTTGAGGATGATAATGCTTTAAAAATTTTTCAAACAAATTGGCATCACCACCTGTGAGTACGAGCTTTCTTGGCGATTGCTGCATGATTTGGTGAATCGTGCTAATCAAGCCCAAGAGAATGCCATGATGAACAGCATCAACGGTGTTATGTCCTGGATCTAGATTATCAAAGGCAGAATCTGGAATTTTGATACCCTTAGTGTTTTGAATCAGAGAGTCACGCTGTAAGTACAGATTAGGTAAAATATATCCACCTAGATGTTGAAAACCATCAATAAGATCAATAGTTAAAGCCGTTCCGCATCCAATGACACAATAGCTCTCATTCGGTTTAGCGGTTGCTAATACTTGCAACCATCGGTCTATTCCTAACTGACTTGGAACATCGTAGCCACATCGTAATCCAGCATATTCAGTATGTACTTTGGCAAAAATGACGGGTATTTCTAAAATATCTAGGATTGTTTTAATACGATGATTATTTTCACTGTCGAGAACAGAAGATACCCCAACGTGAGTAATGTTCTGATAACGAAAATGTTGAATAAGTCCTAACAACAAGTCGGCAGGCGATTGGAGATGTAATTCAGCAGCATGCTCAATAATTTGATCTTGCTGTGTAATCCAATATTTTAAACGAGTATTACCAATATCTAGCCATAAACTTTTCATCGCATTGTGATCCCTTAGTTAGATGCAAGACGTAAACGACCTTGATAGAACTGTTGTGTTTGATCTGATTTGATTATAACGGCACCATCATTCGAAATGCCTTGGAACTGACCATAGGTTTTACCTAGTGCATGTTCAAACTCTACAAACTCATTGATCCAAATCGCATGATGATTAAATCGTTCAGCTAGATTATAGCTACCATGTTCGAACCATTGTGCTGCTTGTTGAATCGCAACATATAATTCAGCAATAAGCTGAAATCGTTCAAGTTGCTGTAGTCCTAAATGATGTAGCGATGTAATTGATTGATCTGCATCTTCCACATTAGGGGTATTGATATTAATACCTACACCGACAATCGCTTGATTTGCAGAAAGTGGTTCAACTAAGATCCCCCCCCATTTCCCTTGTGAACTGTATAAATCATTTGGCCATTTGACGTTTAATGATAAGTTACGTAAGCATGGGATCTGTAAAATATTCAATGCAACTTCAAGTGCAAGTCGCCCATCAAGTGCTGTATTGGTTTGAATCAGTGTGCTTAAATAAACATTTCCATCAGGGGAAACCCATTCACGTTGGTGTTGACCACGTCCTTTGGTTTGTTGCGCGCTACACACAAGACCTGTTGTCATGCCTTTTTGAGCAAGCTCACGCATATCATCATTAGTAGATGTCGTTGTGGTTTTGAATAACACCACTTCTGGATATTGATTCTTTGCATTTAAGAGTTGCTGTAACTGGCGTGTTGCGAAATCATCCATCATTTTTTACAAGTAGAGTGGTCATGTATTCATGGAGTTAATCATATATTTGCTCATTGGTGCAATTGCTGGATTTACCGCAGGATTGTTTGGTGTTGGTGGTGGATTAATAATTGTTCCAATTTTATTTATTGTATTCACTCAGCTGAATTATGATCCTAATGTCATTATGCACATAGCTGTAGGTACATCACTTGCAACCATAGTTGTTACCTCAATCAGCTCAGTCATGGCGCATCATAAAAAAGGCGCAGTGCTATGGTCGGTATTTAAGAATCTAGCTCCAGGATTGATATTAGGCTCGTTTTTTGGGGCGGGAATTGCTGATCTCATGTCAGGACAACATTTACAGTTAGTGATTGGCATTTTTGCGGTTTGGATGGCTTATAAAATGTTTAGAGGAGCGCATGCACAGATTGATCCTAATAAGCATTTACCTTCAGCACCTCTACAATTTGCAGCAGGGGGCGGAATTGGTATCGCATCCGCGATTTTTGGTATTGGGGGCGGGAGTTTAACGGTTCCTTATCTCAATCGACATGGTGTAGTGATGCAACAAGCTGTAGCAACATCTGCAGCCTGTGGTTTACCAATCGCTTTAGCAGGTGCGATTGGATTTATGTGGTTTGGTGCAAAAGAACAAATTGATGTTCCCAATACGATTGGCTATGTACATGTATATGCTTTTCTGGGGATCAGTGTGATGAGTTTTATTACTGCCAAAGTTGGCGCTAGGGTAGCGCATCGACTATCAGCAGCGATGCTGAAGAAGTGTTTTGCAGGATTATTGGTTTTTGTTGGAAGCTACTTTATTTACAAAGGTTTAATTTAGTTCTTAATTTCATGTAATCATTACTATTACGTTGATTTAATAGGCTGTTTTATTCTAAAAGTGCACGTCATTTTGTTGACGTGTAACGACTAAAAAGAAAAGACTTTTTAGCCTAAAGATGGTGATCTTCGTTTGGAAATTAAGTTATGAACAATAAGGTTGTTTGCTTGTAACTACTTTTTCATTGGATAAGCGAACTAGGATGCTAGAATTTTAAATGAGACTTATTTTGCATAAATAAAAATTTATGAGAATAAGGTCAATAAAAAATCAATTAGAAAAAATGTTTCAGATATTCGGTTGATGCTTAGTAGAGTATCTAAATAATTGATCTTTAAATTATAAAAATAGATTATTAAGTCAAATTTAAAGGTGAAATAGTGTCTAAAAGTAGTGATTGGCTTAAAAAGCAATGAAATTGTCAGACAATGATATAGAATTTATAAGGTCAGATCAGTTAAAACAAAAAAGCGCAAACAGCATTGGAAAATGCGTATAACAAAGATAGCGAGGGGCTCATGAATCTCGAAGAGGCGGATAGTCTTTCTGAACAGATTGCAAAATATATTAGTGAACAAATAATTAGTGGTGAGCTTGTCGAGGGTGAACGCATTCAAGAATTGCGCATTGCTAAAGAATTAGATGTCAGTCGTGGCTCTGTCCGTGAAGCATTGTTATTACTAGAACGTACATATTTGATCGAGATTTTTCCTCGTCGTGGGGCGATTGTTTCTGAAATGTCTGCTCAGCAAGTCAAAGCTTTGTTTGATACCAATGTGATGGTTCTTGGGCATATTGTGCAGCGTATTAGTGAAACTTGGCGAGTAAATGAAGCTGAGCAACTACAAGAGTTATTGGATCAACTTGTCGAGTTTGTTCGTGCTGGTGATATAGAGAAATTCTATGATGCTATTTTTAAATATCTAGCAGAACAACACGAGATGGTGGCTAATCCTTACATGATGCAATTTTATAAGGAATTGTTGCCATCACTACGTCGTAGCTATTTTTTAACCTTAAATACATCGCGTCGAGAACTACAAGAATCATTTACCTTGTTTAAGTTAGTGATTGATGCAATTTTGATCCGAAAATCACAACAAGCTGCTTTATTTATGGAAGATTTTTGTCGACACTTGCGCAACCTTGTGTTGGAATCTCTAACACGAATGAAACAGATTGAATTGGCTTGGGCGAGACGCTCACGCCGTTAGTTAGGGCAGTATGCGTTTAAGCAGTTTAAAACTTTCAGGCTTTAAATCTTTTGCCGATAGTACCACTTTACATTTTAAGGCGAACCGCACTGCGGTAGTTGGGCCGAACGGTTGCGGAAAATCGAATGTGATTGATGCGATCCGTTGGGTTATGGGCGAATCCAATGCACGTCAGTTGCGTGGCGGTAGTATGCAGGATGTTATTTTTACAGGGACATCTAAGCGTAAACCTGTCGGTGTTGCCAGTGTAGAGCTGCGTTTCGATAATACATATGGAAAATTAGGTGGCGCATATAATGCATATAATGAGCTTGCTGTTCGTCGTCAGGTCACACGTGAAGGTAAATCAGAATATTTCTTGAATGGCACACGATGCCGCCGTCGTGATATTACCGATATTTTTCTAGGAACGGGTCTAGGACCACGTTCTTATGCAGTCATTGAACAGGGTATGATCAATCGTTTGGTTGATGCTAAACCTGAAGAAATGCGAGTGTTTATTGAAGAAGCTGCTGGCGTATCTCGCTATCAAGCACGTCGTCGTGAGACTTTGCAGCATTTAGAACATACTGAGCAAAACTTAGCGCGTTTGGAAGATATAGCGGCTGAATTAAAATCACAGTTGAGAACGCTAAAACGCCAGTCCGAAGCCGCCATCCAATATAAAACCTTAGAAACTCAGATTCGTACTTTAAAAATCGAAATACTGTCTTTCCAAGCGAATCAAAGTCAGAAGTTACAACAAGAATATACTGTTGAAATGAACGAGCTTGGCGAACGCTTTAAATTAGTTCGGTCAGAGTCGCATACAATTGAGCATGATTTAGAGGCGACAAGTGCTTTATTTCAACGTTTGATTCAGCAATCATCACCTTTGCAGCATGAATGGCAACAGGCAGAGAAAAAACTGGCTGAATTGAAAATGACTTTGGAGCAAAAGCAAAGCTTATTTCAACAAAATAGTAGTAGTCTGATTCAGCTTGAACAACAAAAACTTCAAACTAAAGAACGATTACAGCTTTCTGAACTTCAGGTTGAAACTTTAACTGCACAATATGATGAGCAGAGTGAAGCCTTAGTTGAATTGGAGCAGCAAACACAATCGACCGAACATCACTTTAGTGATCTTCAGGCGCAACAAAAACAAGCACAACAACAATTTGAACAAATTAAAACCCAAGTTGATCAGCAGCAACAAAAAAAGTTGCAAATGGCGGCACAAATTGAACAGCTTGCTAAAAATGTGCAACGAATCGAACAACAAAAGCAGACTTTGCAGAACCAAAGTAATCAGATTCGTGCACAGGTTCAGTATGATGAGCAAGCGCAACTAGAACAATTACAGCAGCAATTACAACAAGAAATCATTATTTTAGAAACCGAAATAGAGCAATTTCAACAAAATACAAAGATTTTGCAGGATCAACAACAGCAAGATAAAACCAATCTACAGAGTTTAAAAACAGAAATTCAAGTTCTATTGGCTGAACAGAAAAATTTGAATCAATTGCTGGCGAAGCAGAGTCCAAAACAAAATCAAAATGCTGTTCGATTGATGCAAAGCTTGCGCTTAACAACTCAAGGCAAATCTCATGCTGTGATCATTGAGAAATTTTTAGCTAAATGGTTACAAGCACAGTTGATCGAAAGTGGACAAACATTCCAAGAAGATGTGGCACGTCAGTTAAAATCATCCACGCAGCAAAAGATTCAAATACAACAACTGCGTCGTTTAAATGATTTTATTGAAGCTCCACAATCTTCGCTCTGGGCAAATGTTGCCGTTGCAGATGATTTAACAATAGCATTGAGTTATCAGTCTAATCTTATTCATGCACAATCAATTTTGACGCTTGATGGTTATCATGTCGGGGCTGATTGGGTGATCGCTCTGCACTATGATGAAGATAGCCAAAGTGCACAGGGCATGCTAAGCCATCAAGTGCGTTTAGAGGAAATCGAACAACAACTTGCAGAAATGCAGCCACAATTACTTGAGATAGAAAACCAATTTTCTGTTCAACAACAAACTTTGCAGCAACAGCAACAACATTTACAGCAACAGCAACAAAGCCAAAAACAAAAGCAAAAAGAATTACAACAACTCGATGTGCAAATTGCTAAATTACAAAGTACTGCACAGGCTTTTGTATTGCAGCAACAGCAATTGGCAGATCAACTAAAACAATTGGATTTGCAGCTTGAAGAAGATGCGATGCAGCGAGATGATCTAGAAATTGATCTGCATGCACTAGCAATTAAATTAGAAGCGGTATTACCGAACTATAAAACTTTGCAGTTTCAGGTTGAAAGTATAAATGAGCAGTTAGATGAGCAACAACAACAGTTGACTCAACAACAACAACAACGTGAAGTATTACGCCAGCAGACTTCACAAGCCAATCAACAGATTGAGTTGTTGGAAAAAGATATTTCTTTTTTAAAGACACAATATCGACAAATTATTGAGCAAATAGAACAGGCAAAGAAATTTGTTGATCCAATTCAACTCGAGTTACCTAACCTCGAATCACAATTCCAAGAGCAGTTCCAGCAAACTGAAAAATTGCAAAAAAATTGGAATGAATGGCAGCTTGAATTGAATCAAGTACAAGAAAAGCAGCAACAACTGACAGAGCAACGCCATCAAGCCCAACAAAAAGATGAACAGGTGCGTGAACAGTTGGAACAAAAACGCTTGGCATGGCAGGCAGCTAAGTCAGATCGTGAACATTATTTAGAACAACTCAAAGAACTTAATTCCGAACCTGTATCTGATCTGTCGATTGAAATTAAAGAGCATCAGCAAAAACTGGAAAAAGCACAACAACAGTTTGAGAAAATTGGCGCAGTTAATTTAGCAGCTTCTCAAGAGTACGAAGAGGTGTCACAGCGTTTTGATGAGCTTAGCCATCAGATGCAAGATTTGCAAAATACTGTTGACCAACTAAAAGATGCAATGAAAAGCATTGATCAAGAAACACGAAAGCTATTTATGACCACCTTTGATCAGGTCAACCAAGAGCTACAAGTATTGTTCCCTAAAGTTTTTAACGGCGGTGAAGCTACTTTGAGTCTTGAGGATGACTGGCAGTCAGGTGTCAAATTAATGGCTCGACCACCAGGCAAACGTAATAGCTCGCTCGCATTGCTGTCAGGCGGAGAAAAAGCACTCACGGCTTTAGCTTTGGTGTTTGCGATCTTTAGATTGAATCCAGCGCCTTTCTGCGTTCTAGATGAAGTAGATGCGCCATTGGATGATGCGAATGTACAACGGTATTGTAATTTGGTAAAAGAGCTTTCTGAACAGGTACAATTCATTTACATTACACATAATAAATTGGCGATGACAATGGCAACTGATTTATTGGGAGTGACCATGCCAGAGCCAGGTACATCAAAATTAGTGACTGTCGATTTAGAACAGGCAAAAGAATACGGGTTAGTTGCGGAGTCCTAATATGGAAATGAATACAATAATAGGCATTGTTATTGCCGTTGTGATTATGCTCGTTGGTTTGATAATGATTTTAAGAAAACCAAAACCAGTTGAGCCTTCACTAGAAGCAGATTTGCACATTAATCCTGAAAGTAATCAGCCTGTGATTCCACGTCATGTGAGAGATCAGATTCTGAAGGTGGAAACTCCTGAGCTTGCTGTTGAACGTGTTGAGCCTAGTTTTAAAACCAATCCAGTCGAAGCTGCTCCCGTTATTGCTTCTCAACCAGTCACTGTAGTTGAAAAAGCATCTGAACCTGAAAAAGTTCAAGAAATTGCTGAATCAGCTGAAGTTAAAACATCTGTAGCAACTGAAGCTGTACTTTCAACTCCAACTCAGACAGAAGAGAAGGTTTTGGAGGATCAGGTAAATTCTTTCGATAAACTTGATGAAGCGAAAGTTGAGCCTGAACTCACGTTAAACCCAAGTATTGAGACTGTTGAGATTGCTGAGTTTGATGGTGAAAGTAATATTTTAGATGTCCATTTGCATGAGCAACAACGTTATGATGATGAAAGTGCGTTAGCAACTGCTGAAGAAATTATTGCATTAAATGTCTATCCAAACCCGCGCCGTGCACTTTCTGGAGACAAAGCATTAAAAGTATTACTTAAATACGGTTTGCGTTTTGGTGAAATGTCATGTTTCCACCGCTATGAAAATACTGATGAACCAAGTGCTTTGATGTTTTCAGTATTGCGCATTACAGATAATGGTCCAGCAGGTTTTGACTTGGAGACGTTATCAGGTGAACAAGTACAGGGCTTGGCTTTCTTCCTTGCTCTACCAAACAGCAAAGCGGTTACTGGCTACGATATGATGACTAGTATTGCAGGATTAATTGCGCGTGAAATTGATGGTAAAGTTTATGATGAGAATAACCTCGAGTTTTCTCCGCAGTTGAAAGAGCATTGGCGTCATCATGTGATTGACTATCGACCAAGTCAAACAACTGTTTAAAATCAAATTTTTGTAATAAATGCAATGAAAGACATAGGGCGGTTTTCCGCCCTTTTATATGGTGAAATTTAAATGGAACAAAACTCAGTTATTGAGCAAATGCGTCAATTGATTCAATTGATCGCTAAACATAATCATGCTTACTACGTGATGGATCAACCTACGATCACCGACAGTGAATATGACCATTTATTTCATCAACTTAAAGCTTTAGAACAACAGTATCCAGAGTTTATGCAAGCTGATACACCCACGAATAAAGTCGGTGGACAAGCATTATCAAAATTTGAAAGTGTGACTCATGCAGTGCCGATGCTTTCATTAGGTAATGTTTTCAATCAGGATGATTTATTTGCCTTTGCACGTCGTATTGATGAGCGCCTACCGAATCAAAAGGTTCAATACGAGGTTGAACTTAAACTCGATGGTTTAGCGATTTCACTTTGGTATGAAAATGGTGTGTTGATTCGAGGCGTAACTCGTGGTGATGGAGAAACAGGCGAGGACATTACTCAAAATGTCAAAACCATCCGTAATTTGCCTAAGATATTATCTTCTCAGCACCAAGCTATTCCACAACTCTTAGAGGTGCGTGGAGAAGTATTGATGCCAAAATCAGGTTTTGAAAAGCTTAATGCAGATCAAGAGGCTAAAGGTGAAAAGACCTTTGCTAATCCACGAAATGCTGCTGCGGGGAGTTTAAGACAGCTTGATCCCAATATCGCAGCATCCCGTCCATTGGCTTTTTATGCTTATGGTATTGCTCAATGCGAGCCTCATCATGGCTTAACGACGATGCATGACAGTTTGCACTGGTTGACCAAATTTGGCTTTGAGATCGCAGAGCGTCAATATCTTTGTGAGTCGATTGAAGAAGTCCAACAACGCTATGAGCAAATTCAACTTGAACGTCCGAATCTCAAAGTTGAAATTGATGGGATGGTGGTCAAAGTCGATGACCTTAAACAGCAGCAACAACTGGGCTTTTTAAGTCGAGAGCCACGTTGGGCGACAGCCTATAAATTCCCAGCGCAAGCGGCTTTGACCAAGGTTGAAAATATTGACTGGCAAGTAGGGCGTACTGGCACGCTAACACCTGTTGCTCGTTTAGCTCCTGTTTTCGTTGGTGGTGTTACTGTCTCGAATGTAACTTTACATAATATTGGTGAAATTCATCGTTTAGATGTACGTGTTGGCGATACCGTCAGCGTGTATCGTACGGGTGATGTGATTCCAAAAGTTGAAAAGGTATGGATTGAATTTAGACCTGCCGATGCTGAGCTTGTTTATCTACCAACGAATTGTCCAGTATGTGATTCTCCTGTCGTCATGCCAGAAGGTGAGGCTTTAGCTCGTTGTTCTGGTGGTTTATATTGTGCAGCACAGCGTATTGAGGCGATTCGTCACTTTGTTTCACGCAAGGCTATGGATATTGAGGGCTTAGGTGATCGTTGGGTAGAGTCATTATTACATCTAGATCTACTCAGAGATGTAGCCGATATCTATCACTTACATGAACATCGCGAAAAATTACTCAGCATTGAAAAAATGGGTGAAAAGTCAGTTCAAAACCTTATTGATGCAATTGATGCGAGTAAGAAAACCACATTGGCACGCTTCATTTATGCTTTAGGTATTCGTGGTGTAGGTGAAACTACGGCACGTATGCTCGCCAATACTTTCCAGACCTACGATGCTTTGAAAGCTGCAGATATTGATGCTTTGAAGAAAACACCTGATGTAGGTGATATTACGGCAGAATGGATTGTAGATTTTTTCCAAGCCGAGCATAACTTAGAGGTCTTGGAGCGTTTACTTGCTGCAGGGATTCATTGGGATGCACCAACTGCACCAACTCGCCAGCCTTTGAATGGTGAAAGTTGGGTTGTGACTGGCACATTGGAAAGTATGGGGCGTGATGAAGCAACCCAGCGGCTTCAAGCTTTAGGTGCGCGTGTGAGTGGTAGTGTTTCAAGTAAAACCAAATGTGTCGTTGCAGGTGAGAAAGCAGGCAGCAAGCTTGATAAGGCACAAAAGTTAGACATCCGTGTAATGAACGAGCAAGAGTTTTTAGAGTTCCTTGCACAGTACGACGCCTAATAAATCCATAAAAAAGCCCGTTCAGTGAGTCACATTGAACGGGTTTTTTGCTTATGCACGTTTTTTTACAATGCCATCATCAAGTAATTGTTGGAAATGTTCGCAAACACTTTCTCGAATGTCTCTATATTCGATACCCAATTCATTTACGCTACGTTGAGCATTAAAATAAATTGGATATCCCATATTGAGTTTTACGAATTGACGAGAGTGCCCAAATATTGGTGCGACCAATGAGAATGCTGCTTTAGGTACAGTAAAGTGTGGAAAAGGATATTTATAACCAAACTTCTGAGTTAAAGCTTTGCCCATTTCTAATAAGCTTAGTGTGCCACCACAAATAATATAACGACCTTTTGCTTGAGTATTTAAGGCAGCTGCAACGTGAGCATCCGCAACATCTCGAACATCTACGATTCCATTCCACATTGGTGGGACACCAAATAAGGTTGTGCCATTACCAAACTGTTGTAATACTTCAATACTGCCCGATTGACTCGCATCAGTGAGTGATGGACCCATAACAAGAGCAGGATTGATACAAACAAGGCTCCAGCGATCTTGTTGTTCAGCCATTTCCCATGCTTTACGTTCGGCAGCCACTTTTGAATATGGATATGGTTGGTGAGTTTCACTGCTGCTATTATTCCAGTGGCTCTCATCAAATTCATTATGAGCAGTATTTTGAATCTCAATTGCATCACCGTAGGTTGATGCAATACTTGAGGTCACAACAACTCGTTTTACTGAATCAGTGCGGTTCACACTGTCTAGTACATTCTCTGTTCCTTTCACAGCAGGTTCAATAATGTCTTTTACGGCATCTTTGTAATTGGTCACTACGAAAGGGGACGCAGTGTGAATGACAACCTCACAGCCTTTCATAGCTTCATCAAATGAATGTGCTTCAAGTAAGTCTGCTTTAAAAAAATGAATTTCACCTGATGATTTTTCAGCGAGGTCATAGAGATGTTGAATTTTATCTTTTTTTGAGGGGTCTCGAACGGTTGCGTGAACTTTATAACCTTGATTGAGTAAGCGTTCTATAATCCAGCCTGCAATATAACCCGTGGCACCCGTGACTAGAATTGCTTTACTTTTATCCATTTTTTTTCCTAATCATTTTCGTGATTGAAGTTATTTAGCGAATTTTGCTCAAACAAACAACAGCTGACCAGTCATTTTTAATGTTTTTTTGATCAATTCCGCTTTCAAATAAGAAGTATTGTTAATCGTTACAAAAATCAAATAATACAAAATGATGTAACTTTATCGCTTCGAATGGGGTAATAAATCCGCAAGAGCTTATTTTATCTAAACAAATTATGCGAATTAGAACTGTAAATGCGTATGTTTCTCATTTTAATTTTATAAAAATCATAAACTTACACAATTAATTTTTTGCAAATGTCTTATAAGTTGCTCATAATACTTGTATTCGAAAGGAGTAAATATTATGCGTGGCAATCCAGAAGTCATCGACTATTTAAATATGCTCATTGGCGGTGAGTTGGCTGCTCGTGATCAATATTTAATTCATTCAAGAATGTATGAAGATTGGGGCTTGAGCAAAATTTATGAACGCATTGATCATGAAATGCAAGAAGAAGCCTCACATGCAGATGCCATTATTCGCCGTGTTCTGTTTTTAGGTGCACAACCAAACATGAACCGTGAAGACATTAATGTGGGTACTGATGTCGTAAGTTGTTTAAAAGCCGATTTAGCACTTGAATATCATGTACGTGAAAAACTGGCGACAGGAATTAAACTCTGCGAAGAAAAAGGCGATTTTATTAGCCGTGATATGTTGCGTCAGCAGCTTTCGGACACAGAAGAAGATCATACTTATTGGTTAGAAAAGCAACTGCGTTTGATCGAATTGATTGGTTTACAGAATTATATTCAATCGCAAATCTAAGATTTGTGAATTAAAAAAACTCAGCATATGCTGAGTTTTTTATTTGATATTCTATTTTTTCTGTAAGTTTTTTAAATCTTTCAATACTTGATCGGCATGTGTCTGTGTATTCACACTCGTATAATGATACATGACGGCACCTTGTGGATTAATTAAAAAACTCTCTCGCTTGGCAATTTTGGTAATACCTAGGTTTCGAACAATGCCAAATTTTCCAGCAAGGTCGCCTTTATCATCAGCCAAAATTGGGAAAGGAAGTCCTAGTTTTTTTGAGAATTTCTGATGTGACGCGACATCGTCTAAGCTCACACCGAGTACCACAGCATTAGATTTTAAAAACTGAGGATAGAGCGATTTAAATTGATTAGCTTCTTGGGTACAACCAGCTGTATCGTCTTTTGGATAGAAATAAAGCACAATCCATTTGCCTTTGTATTGGCTTAACGTATGCCATTTTCCACTTTGATCTTGCAGTTTGAAATCTGGTGCAGACTGTCCAACCCATTCTTTTTGAGCGGTATTTTGTTTAGAGAAAATAGAGGTTTGAGCAAAGCTTGAACTCGCTGATCCGAGCAACATAAGTGTGCTACAAACGATAAGAACTTTGGACTTTATCGTATTCATCATTTTGATCTCAAAGTGTGATAGGTCATATTTTAGCAAATCGAATCGACCTCGCTAGGAAAAATAACCAATTTATGCGATGTTTTATACAAAATGATTATGCAATCGACAGGTATCTCATTGTCTAAAAAAATTTTACTCATCACTGGCTGGGGTGGTGGTGCCGAATTATTAAAACCTTTACATGATGCTTTAGAACAAAAGGGGTATCTCGTTCAGCGGATGAATATTTTTAATGCTCTCGATAATGAAGTTTTGCAGCAGCATGTCGAACTTGCAGTGAAATTTGATGTCATTGTGGGATGGTCGTTGGGGGGGCAACTGGCAACACTATTAGTCAACCAAATTCAACTGCAATATGATGAACAGAAGCTGTTAATCACTCTAGCATCGAACCCATGTTTTGTTGCTCAAACTAATTGGACGACAGCCATGCCAGTTGAAACTTTTATTCAGTTTAAACAGTCATTCGAACAGGATGCGATTACCACATTAAAACGTTTTGGCTTATTGGTCTGTCAAGGTACAAGTTCGGCTAAAAAAGATTTCTTAGCTATGCAAAAATTGATACGGCCACAAGCAATTGCATTGCTTAGGGATGGGTTGCAGTTGTTGGAGCAATTAAATTTGGTTGGTTTGTATGAAAATTATCAAGGTAGACAGTTGCATGTATTTGCTGAGCATGATGCTTTGGTTCCTTACCAAGTTGTTCAAAATATCCAGAATTTAGCTGCAAAAAATCTAACGGTTGTTTCTATTGATGATGCTTCTCATGGTTTTCCATGTTTTATGGTGGAGCAGACTGTGCAAGTAATTGAAGATTTTATTTACTCAACGTTTAATCTTGCTTGAAATGAAAGTTCTCGCAATATATTTTAGATTTTGACAAGTTTAAGATAAAACCTATTTTATAGATCTAACGGAATCGTGCCGAGTACTCATCCATTTTCAGGATATGCCTTCGGCGACCTACTTTTCTTTCGGAAAAAGTAGGCAAAACCATTTGTCATCTGCAAAACCTGTTCACTTCTTTCATTTTTTTCTTTTGATCTAGTGTACGAAGCCTTGTATTTTATTTATACCACGCAGGTTGCAGATGACATTTACGAGTATCGAAAAAGTGTGATCAGGCAAATGGAAAATTTTGAAATAGCAGCAAATGAGGTAGAGGATGACCGATTTATTTGATTTAGAACATATATGGCATCCCTATACCTCGATGTTAAATCCACTGCCAACTTTTAAAGTGAAACGTGCTTATGGTGCAACCATCGAACTAGAGGATGGTCGAACTCTGGTTGATGGCATGTCGTCATGGTGGTGTGCGATTCATGGTTATAACCATCCTGAACTGAACAAGGCGGTTACAGACCAATTGCAAAATATGGCGCATATTATGTTTGGTGGTTTGACGCATGAACCTGCAATTGAATTGGGTAAATTCTTATTAAAAATTACGCCTCCGAGTTTAGATAAAATTTTCTATGCTGACTCAGGTTCAGTTTCAGTTGAAGTGGCTTTAAAAATGGCAGTGCAATATTGGGCTGCGTTGAATCAACCTGAGAAAACCAATTTTATTACTACACGTTCTGGCTATCATGGTGATACTTGGAATGCGATGTCTGTGTGTGATCCTGTTACGGGAATGCATCAGATTTTTGGCTCAAGTTTACCGAATCGAATCTTTGTACCCGCGCCTCAAAGTCGCTTTGATGGTGAGTGGAATCCACAAGATATTCAAGAACTCAAACAACAGATCGAACAGCATCATCACAGTATTGCTGCACTGATTATTGAGCCAATTGTGCAAGGTGCGGGAGGGATGCGTTTTTATCATCCTAAGTATTTGTGCCAAGCCAAAGAATTATGTCAGCAATACAATTTGTTGTTGATCTTTGATGAGATCGCAACAGGTTTTGGGCGTACAGGCAAAATGTTTGCTTGGGAGCATGCACAAGTTGAACCCGATATCATGTGTATCGGTAAAGGTTTGACTGGAGGCTATATGACATTATCTGCAACATTAACGACTAAACAAGTGGCTGAAACCATTAGTCGTGGCGAAGCGGGCGTGTTCATGCATGGTCCAACCTTTATGGCGAATCCTCTGGCTTGTGCTGTTGCTCTAAGAAGTACTCAATTATTAGTTGAACAAGATTGGCAGAGCAATATTCAACGTATTGAAAAGATCCTTGTTCAGCAATTAAGTGATTTAGCAGAACTTGATCATGTTGCAGATGTACGTGTATTAGGTGCGATTGGAGTGGTTGAATTAACCTCTAGTGTTGACATGAAAAGCTTACAGCAGCAGTTTGTTGAACGTGGTATTTGGGTGCGACCATTTGGAAAATTGGTCTACGTGATGCCGCCGTATGTGATCACCGATGATGAGCTAAATTACTTATTAGTGCAGATGAGTGAAGTGGTCAAAAATATGCAAGGAGTACAAGCTAATGTCCTTGCTTGATCATTATGCTGAGCAGCTTGACCAGCTCAAACAGCAAGGTAATTTCCGCCAATTTACTGCAAATCAACAGCAGGGACGTTGGATTACTATTCAAGATCGAACCATGTTGAATTTGGCATCCAATGATTATCTAGGTCTGGCGGCTGATTTAAGTTTAAGAGAAGAATTTCTTGATACTTTGCAAATCGACCGTGCACTGTTTAGCTCATCTTCTTCACGTTTACTGACTGGAAATTTTGCAGAGTACGAGCAATTTGAAAATAGCCTAAGCAAAGCTTTTGGTCGTGCTGCCTTGCTTTTCAATAGTGGCTATCACATGAATATCGGTATTTTGCCTGCATTAGCTGATAGTAAAACCGTGATTTTGGCAGATAAACTGGTTCATGCCAGTATGATTGATGGTATTCGTCTATCGAATGCTCAATATGTGCGTTATCGTCATAATGATTTGCAGCATTTGGAACAGTTATTGCAAAAGTATCAACAAGATGAGCAAGTTGAACGTATTATTGTGGTGACTGAAAGTATTTTTAGTATGGATGGTGATGAAACGGATTTAGCGGCACTGACGCAGTTAAAGCAACGTTTTGTCAAAACCATGTTGTATGTTGATGAAGCTCATGCCATAGGTGTGAGAGGTGAGCAAGGACTAGGTTGTGCTGAGCAATATGGTGTATTGCACCAGATTGATTTCCTTGTTGGGACTTTTGGCAAAGCGATTGCTTCGATTGGCGGTTATATTATTTGTGATCCTATCATCCGTGATTATCTTATTAATAAAATGCGTCCTTTGATTTTCAGCACAGCGTTACCACCAATCTCAATGGCATGGTCTGACTTTATCTTTAATAAAGTTTTAAATATGCAGCAGCAGCGTCAGCACTTGGCTGAGATCAGTCATTTTTTACAGCAGGCGGTGATTGCAAAAGGTTTTTCAAGTCCATCGAGTAGCCATATTATTCCAATTATTGTCGGCGAAAGTAACGCAGCGATTGAAAAAGCACGTTATGTTCAGCAACAAGGTTTTTATGCCATGCCTGTGCGACCGCCAACAGTACCGCAAAATAGTTCACGTTTACGTATCTCATTAACGTCTATGGTTCAAAAAGCTGAATTAGAAAAATTGGTGGAATGTTTGTGAGTGTCGATAAAGCTTTAGTCGCTCAACGTTTTGCCAAAGCAGGGCAAAGTTACATTGAGCATGCTGTAGTGCAAAAGCAGATCAGTGCACAGTTATTTGAATATCTGAAAGCGTATTGTCCAAAGACTTTTGATTCTGTACTTGAGATCGGTTGTGGGTCGGGTAATTTAACGCATTTATTTCAGACTCATTTTCAGTTTGATCAATTATTTTTAAATGATCTTTATGAGGATGTAGATCAGCATTTTTCAACGATTCAAAATATAGCTTGGTTGATCGGAGATATTGAGCAGCTTGAATTACCATCAGAATTGGATGCGGTGATTTCGAGTTCAGCTTTGCAATGGATGACTGATCTACCTGCGTTATTACAACGAATTCATGATGCTTTAAAAACGAAAGGCTATTTGGGTTTCTCAACATTTGGTGAAAATAATTTAATCGAAATCAAAAAGCTGACTGGGCAAGGTTTAAATTATTATTCTAGTGACGTATTGAAACAGAAACTTGAAGAAAATGGCTTTGAGATTGTGTTTATACAAGAAGAACAAAAACATCTATATTTTGATGATCCTAAATTAGTGCTGCATCATCTAAAAGCGACGGGGGTGACTGCAACAGCAAAGTCACATCGTTGGACCAAGCAATCTTTACAGCAGTTTTATTCTGATTATCAATATTTTCATGATGAGCATGGTTTTCGCCTAACTTATCATCCGATTTACGTGATTGCGCGGAGAAAAGTATGAGTGCAGCAATTTATTTTGTCAGTGGCATTGATACTGAAATTGGTAAAACTTATGCCACAGGTTATCTCGCCAAGCTTTGGACCGAACAAGGACAGCGTGTCATTACCCAGAAGTTGGTGCAAACAGGGAATATTGATGTGTCTGAAGACATCGAAAAACACCGTGAAATTATGGGGAGTGGCTGGTTTCAGGAAGATCATGAAAAGCTCACCATGCCTGAAATTTTCACTTATCCAGCTTCACCACATTTGGCGACGCGTTTAGATGGGCGTGAGTTAGATTTTGCCAAGATCGAAGCTGCAACTAAAGAGCTTGCTCAGCGTTTTGAGGTGGTGCTGTTAGAGGGTGCGGGCGGTTTAATGGTGCCTTTAACCACAGAGTTATTGACCATTGATTATATTGCTCAACATCAATTTCCTGTGATTTTGGTGACTTCTGGACGTTTGGGCAGTATTAACCACACATTGTTGAGTTTAGAAGCTTTAAAACATCGTGGTTTGAGTTTGCATGCTTTGGTGTATAACTTAAAAGATGAATCGAAAGATCCACTCATTTCTAAAGATACAGCGGATTATTTAAAGGCTTATTTGGCAAAGCATTTTCCTGATGCTCAATGGATTGATTTGGAAAAGTTTAATTAACTTAAATTTTAATGAGAATCAAAATAGTTGCTCTTAACGGAGTCTCGCCGAGTTCAATCTAAAGTTAGGGATAAACTTGCAGTTCGCCCTACTTTGGTTTCGCCCAAAGTAGGCAAAGCCATTGTCATCCACAAAACCTGTTCTCTTTCTGTTCTTGTTTTTATTATTTCGCAGAAACAATATATTGCAAAATTCACGCAGGTTGTGGATGACATTTCCGAGTATCATATTTCATGTGAGATTTTTGATTGTAAAAAGTAAGGTTTAAAATGAACAAGAAAAATAAATTAGTTCTATCCATTTTATTTGGATTTTTGATTCCAGTCTCAGCATCCTATGCTGCTGTACCAACAGATAAAACCATCATTAATTGGATTACTAATTTACAAGATTCAAATGCGAATCCTCAGCAAGCCATTCAGATTGATCATACGGAAAAATTAAAATTAATTTCAGGCGAAGAAGCTTATTTGTCTGCTGTTAGTTTTGAAAATGCTGGGCGTAACTTTTGGGCGGGTTATGTATTGACTCGACCAAAGCTCAAACAAGCAAAAATTTTAAAAGAGTTTGGTGGTCAATCGAATACATTTAAAGTTCATCCAACGATGTATAAAGGTAAATCGATCGAACTGGTTGAAATCGAAAGTGCTGGTTCGGGGCAAGGAACTGTTGAAGCTACTAAAAGTTTAGTTTATTTGAGCCAATGGAATGCCAAGTTGATTACTGAAGTGCAAGAGTCTTCTAATGCTGGTCGCTATGACGAAAAACTTGATGCAGAAGATTGTCGTACTGGATCAGATAATACGGGTTATTTAAACGTGATGCCGTATTCGCCTTATGTTGTGAAAACTACGGTGACAGGAAATGCCTGCAATGACAAACCGAAAGGATATAAAGTAAATAGTTTGGTTCTCCCAATAGTCATTAGTGAAATTAAATAAAAAAAGCTAACAAGCGGACTTGTTAGCACAGGAGGAACTTAGAATTGTGAAGCTTAATAGTTAGTGTTTATTTTTCTAGTTATTACTCACGATTCCTATTTTAGTGACTTTGCTTTGCTGAGCTAATGCCATCACCATAGCAATATTTTTATATTCAGCTTGAGGATCAGGTTTAAACTTGATCTGATCCTGATCAGCTTTTTGCGCAACAGATTCAAACAAAACCTTCAATGCTTGGCGATCAGCAACAGCTTGATCGTTCCAGAAAATACGACCTTGTGCATCGACTCTTAAGTTGATTGTTTCAGGTGGTTTCTGATCGGTTGGTGGCGGTGGTGTGCCATTAGGTAAATTGATATTAATGGCATTGTTTGGGATTGGAATTGTGATGATGAACATAATCAATAACACCAGCATGACATCAATTAAAGGTGTCATGTTGACATCGAGCATCACATCATCTTCGCCACTTTTTGGTCCGACATTCATACCCATGACTAACTCCTTATCGTCTGATTAAGGTGAACTAGGCGGGGTAGTGACAAATGCGATTTTGCCAATACCCGCTTGTTGGGTGGTGCTAATTACCTGATCAATTGCAGCGTAGTGCGTCAACTGATCGCCACGAATATGAACTTCAGGTTGCGGGCGCTTTTGCGCCTCAACTTGTAAACGAGCAAGTAAAGTTTCTTTATTTGCAACGTATTGTTCATTCCAAAAAATATCGCCAGTTTTGTTGACTGAAAGTTGAATATTTTGAGGGGTGGTGGCGTAAGGCGTATTCTTTTCTTCAGGTAACTTTACAGGAACCGTATGTGTGACCACTGGAACAGTGATTAAAAAGATAATCAAAAGCACCAGCATGATGTCCACAAGCGGAGTGGTGTTGATGGTGCCGATCACATCATCATCACTTTGATCTGAATTTATCATCATGCCCATAATCGTATTCCTTATTTAGAATCACGATTGACAGGATTGTTGCGTAATTCGCCACTGAGTAAAACTGCATGTAAGTCAGAGCCAAATGAACGGACATTGTCCATGACAGCTTTATTGCGACGAGTCAGCCAGTTATAACCAAGTACTGCAGGTACAGCGACAGCTAAGCCAATTGCGGTCATGATTAATGCTTCACCCACAGGCCCAGCAACTTTATCAATAGATGCTTGTCCTGAAATGCCGATCGCAGTCAATGCGTGATAAATTCCCCAAACTGTTCCAAATAAGCCAACGAAAGGTGCAGTTGAACCCACTGTTGCAAGGAATGCCAAGCCGTTACCTAAATGGCTTTGTACTTTATCAATCGCACGTTGAATCGAAATCGTTACCCATGTGTTGAAATCAATGCGTTCTAATAAGGTGCCATCATGATGTTTGGTTGAGTGAATACCTTTTTCAGCGATGTAGCGATACGTGCTGCTAGGGTCTAAGCTTTCTTTTGCGCTATTTAACGTATCTGCTTCCCAAAAGTTACGTTCAGCTTCAGTACCATGGCGTTTGATTTTGCTTTGTTGAAATAGTTTTGAAAGGATGATGTACCACGTACCAATTGACATTAAAACAAGGATGAATAAGGTTGTTTTAGCAACGAGATCACCCTCACGCCATAAAGCTTCTAAGCCATAAGGGTTATGCACTTTTTCTTCAGTCGCAGGAAGAGGTGGTGGTGTTGGTGATGATTGTGTTGTTGCATCAGTCGCGACCGTAGTTATAGCTGTGGGTTGCGTGGTTTCTTCAGCCCAAACAGAACTAATTGGAAGCAGGGTGCTGGTTGAGATAAGACCAATCGCAGCAAATCGAGAGATTTTTTTTACAGTTTTATTCATTTTAAATTCTCCAAAAATTGTTTAATTCACTTCTATATTCATTAAGAAATCTTGAATGTGTATTCGATTTCATACCAATCTTGTTGAGGTACACCATCTTTCATCGCTGGTGTGAAGCTACATAAGCTATAGGCTTTGGTTGCGGCTTTATCTAACTCGCGGACACCACTCGATTTTTTGACCTTTGCATCGATTACTTTGCCCGAGCTATCCACAAGTAAGCGCATACGCACAGTACCTTCTTCACCAGCCATTTCCTGTTCACGTGGATAACCAGGTTCTTTACAACCAGCTTCACCTTCTGAAACTCCTCGTGAAATACCTGTAGGTTTTGCAGGTGCTGGAGCAGCAGCTGCAACTGGAGCAGCAACAGGGCTAGGACTTGGAGAAGCCGCTGTGACAGGTGCAGGTGTTGCCACTGAAGTTTTGGTTGGTTGTGTAGGTGTTGGTTTTGCAATAGGCGTTACTTTCTCCACCTGCTTAGGCGGATCAGGCATTTTTGCCACTTTCTCAACCATTTTGGGTAGTTCAGGTGGTTTTTCCTCCGGTTTGGGTGGAGGAGGTGGTGGTGGTTCAATATCTTGAATAATCTGAAGTTCTACAGGCTTCTCGACTGGTTTAGTAAAATCAGTGGTTAAACTTGTTACTAAAATATAGGCGATCACAAGATGTAAAAATAAAACTAGACCAAGTCCGACGAGACGTTTGGCAGATTGATTTTCACTTTCAGCAAAGGGTATGCCCATAATTGCTCCTGAAATTGTAATCATCAATTCACGTTTAACTTAGAAGGAAAAGGTTCGTAATGGGGGAATACAGACCATTTTTTCTTGTGTGAATTGATGATTACGGTGGATCACTACAGCATTAAAATCATGTTGTAGTGATGAACATATTAAAATTTGAAAGTGCTACGAACGAAGTAAGTACGACCGAGTACATCTGCATAACGTGGGTCATAACCCATTTGGAAGTTATCCAATACATTTGATGCTGGTGGTTCTGCATCAAACATATTTTTAATACCTAAGGTGAGTTCTACATTTTTGAAGCCTTTGTAGGTTCCTGAGAGGTTGTAGGTTGTGTAGTCACTAACTTTATGGTTTTGACCTGCAGAGTTTTGGTCTTTATAACCTTTAGAGAAGTTTTGTTGGAGGTTGAGTGCCCAGTTTTCATAGCGCCAATCTAGATTTGCAGTATGTTTCCAACGTAGAACAATGGCTTGATAGTCTAGACCTGCATAGCTACCAGCAACACCAATCCACGGCATACCTTCATCTTCTTGATATTTGTAATCAGTAACATAAGTTCCATCAATGCTGAAGCCTACCTGACCAGTACTTGTCATTGGAGAACGCCAAGCCATGCTTGCATCAAAACCTGAGGTTTTAATACCACCTAAGTTTTGTTGTACTGTATTGATATAATTGAGTGAACCGTCTGCATTTCGAACAAATTTATCTGCATATTTTTCAGGATCACCGAAAATAGCCGTCTCAGAGATAGTTGTAATTTGATTCTTAACTTTGATATCAAAGTAATCTAGGGTGAAAACAAGATTTTTGGTTGGTTGGAACACTACACCTGCGGTGAATGAATCAGACTTTTCAGGTTCTAAGTCTTTGTTGCCGCCATTTTGACGATCAAACTGCATTCCACAGTCACGTGCAGGTAATGCACCAGTAGCAGGAACACCGCCCGGACAAAGAACAGGATCATTATAAGTTGCAGCGGTATTGGTAATCGAAGTTGGTGAGTACATTTCGCTAAGCGTTGGTGCTCTAAAACCTTTGGTGTAGCTTGTTCTGAACATCAACTGCTTGATTGGTTCCCAACGAAGAGAGAATTTGGGGTTGAATGTATCACCAAAATCACTGTAATCATCGTATCGCGCAGCAAGTTGAGCTTCTAATGTTTTATGAAGTGGGATATGGAGCTCTGTGAATACTGCCTTGATGTTTCGAGAACCTTCATTAATTGGTTCATTTGGATCTACACCAGTACTCGGTGCAACACTGGCAATTTCAGAGATGGTTTTTGATTGCCAATCGTCTTTGCGGTAACTTGCTCCAACTGCAAAACCCACATCGCCTGCTGGAAGAGTATATATAGGGCGACTAGCAGTGAAATCAACGATTGTTGAATCTAATTTAGCATCTAAATATTTACCTTTAACGCCTAATGTACTCCAAACATCACCATCTTCTGCGGCTTGAGGGCCAAATGGGTTAAGCGTGCCATTGAGTAATGCTTCTGCTGTTTTATCGTAGTTAAGATAACCACTTAAAATATTATCAGCAGCATTACTTCGTGCATATGTTACCCCCGTATTAATATCCCAACCGTATGCTTCACCTTCGATACCAGCAAAAATACGATGTGAATCATTGACACTGTTACTGATACGATTGCCAGCTTGCGAACGTAAATATAGTTCTAAAGGACCGCTGACATTATCCATTGCTGGAGTGATGCCATTACCTGGATAATATTTACTGGTTGGGTTCATTGGTAAATCAAAAAATACATCAGGAGCAACTGAGGTAGTCACCTCACTGCGTGCATATAAATATTCCCCAATCGCATTGAAGTTATCATTGATTTTTGCTGTGACTCGTCCCATGACAGAAACATCTTCAGTTTTAGGAACGATACCGATCACGGCTTGGCTGTTATAACGGCAAGTTACGCCATCATTACTAAAGAATAATGGGTTATCCCCACAGCCTGAACTCGCATAGGGATTACCAAAAGTTCCTGTTTTTGTATCGTATAGGTTTGCAGGAAACGAGCCGCTACTGGTTCTATTCACACCTAATTCAGGAATAACACCCCCACGACGACTGACCTTACGGTCTTGTGCCATAACATCTTCGCCACGACGATAATCAACTACACCAAATGCATTGAAACCATCTTCATCTAAGTCACCGAAACCACCAAAAATAGAATAATTTTGTTGTTCACCACCTTTTTGTTCAGGCTTTTGATAACCAGCACTGAAATTTAGGCCATTGAATTGTTTTTTGGTAATGAAGTTCACAACACCACCAATCGCATCTGTTCCATAAACGGCGGAAGCGCCATCTTTCAGAACTTCAATACGATCAAGCATTGCAAGAGGGATGATATTGAGATTGGCAACGCCACTGTCATAAGCATTTGCAGCAAGGCGTCTACCATTTAAGAGTACTAAGGTTTTATTTGAACCTAATCCGCGTAAGTTAGCAGATGAGCCAACAGTTCTACTCGCACCAACGTTTGATGCGGTAACAAAGTTTGATTGGTTGGCTGTAATTTTTGCTAAAGCCTCCTCTGTTGTCGTGATCCCTTGTTTTAAAATTTCATCGACTTTTACGATGGTTATTGGTGATGCACTTTGTGCAGCAACGCCCTTGATCGATGAACCTGTAACTGCAACTTTTACGACTTTCGTCGGTTTCTCATCGGTAGATGATTCTGTTTCAGCAGCATGGGTCATAGTTAAACACAACATACTTAGGCTCAGGGTACTGAGTTTTAGTATGCATTTGCTCGCTTTTGGCATAGCACTTGATTGAACGAAATTGGTATTTTTCATTGAATTTATAACCCCTAAATAGATGGTCACTCTAAAAGAATGAACAAAAGCGTTTTAGCAAGACATGTGCCAAATACGATTTTTAAGGGGGATTTAAACTCGATTTTAAAGTGTAAAAGTGTTCTACTTTTAAAAATAAGTTTTTCATATTTTTACTAATTATTAAAAAAATATGAAATTAAAAAATTTTTTTAAATTGTCATTTTTTTACAAAAACCATAATTTTTTTATGAGCATTAAAATGAATCATGCTATTTTTATGATGCGTTAAATTGGTGCGAATTAATTTTATTTTAGTTATTTTAGTTGCTTAGCTTTAGATATTTATTTGGCTAAAAAAATATATAAGAAAATATGATTTGGCATAAAGTTACTTTTAATTAGGATGAATAAATATTGATTAGAGGGGTGAATAGACTGGAGTCTAATTTTTCTATTTTAAATTTGTTTGAAAAGTGGCATGAAATTAGCACTGTAATTTTGGGTCTTGATGTCGGTTTTACATCTGAATTATTTTTATGATTGGTAAAAATATCACAAACCATTCATTTTTGTGAACAAGATCATTGGATTAAGTCAGGCAGGTGAGATCGATGTGTGGTTGAATGCTATTCGAAAGTCTAGTATTTATTAAAAAACGATAATGTGAGCATTGAATTGAAGTCTAAATTTTTTACGGTCGCTTTGTTCTCAAGCGTTATTGTATTTGCTCCTTTGGGAAACGCTAAAACTCCAGCGCAAGCGGATAAGGTGCTTCGAATCGCATTTGAAGCGCCTGACGATGGTTTTGATATGGTCAAAACTTTTAATTTTTATAGCGGTAATGTAGCCGATGTTATTTTTGAGAGATTGCTGCAATACGATTATCTAGCTAATCCTGTCAAGTTGGTTCCAGCTACGGCACAAAGCATGCCCGTGATCAAAGAAAATGGGAAAGTTTATATATTTAAAATAAAACCAGGTATTTATTTTACTGCTGATCCAGCATTTAAAGGTCAGCGTAGAGAGTTAATTGCAGAAGACTATGTGTATTCGGTCAAACGTATTTTAGATCCTAAAAATCATTCTTCTTCATATGCATTTATCGACCAGAAAATTGTGGGTGCAAATGCTTTAGTTGAGCAAGCGAAACAAACAGGTCGCTTCAATTATGATGCCAAGATTGAGGGGGTAAAAGCCTTAGATCGATATACACTTCAATTTACCTTGACTCAACCTGATTATAACTTTCCCTATATTCTAGCTTATAGTACGTTTGGTGCTACTGCTCGCGAAGTAGTTGATTATTATAAAGATCGATTGGGAATGCACCCCGTAGGTACAGGACCTTACATGCTGAGTAAGTATGTGCCCCGTAGTAAAATAGAACTAGTAGCTAACCCAGATTATCGAGGTTTTGTTTGGAATTTTAAATCGACAGGAACTGCTTGGGATAACCAGTTAGTTAAAGAAATGACAGGCAAAAAAATGCCTCAAATTGGTAAAGTAAATATCAGTATTATTGAAGAAGAGCAGTCACGTTGGCTGGCATTTCAATCAAAACAACTCGATTTCGATAAACTCACCTCGAGTTCCATTCCTAAAGTTTTAGACCAAAATAATCAACTTAAGCCTGCCATGCGACAAAAGGGGATTCGACTTTATCCGAACAAGGAGGCTGAGATCACCTATACCATGCTGAATATGCGTGATCCAATCATAGGTGGGAACAGTTTGGACAAAATTGCATTAAGACGCGCAATTGCGATGTCATTTAATGTTGATGAATATATTCGGATACTGAGAAAAGGACAGGCTGTTAAAGCTGAAATGTTGGTACCCGCGGGGGTAAATGGGCACAATCCAAAATATCGAAGTAGTATTGGCTATAACCCGACTTTGGCTAATAAACTGTTAGATCATTTTGGTTATAAAAAAGGTGCTGATGGTTATCGAAATCTGCCAAATGGCAAAGCACTTGTTCTAAAAATAAATACTGAAAGTGGCTCATCCTCAGTGATGTATTCGGAGTTGTGGAAAAAGAATTTAGATGCGATCGGCATTCGCGCAGATTTCAGAGTAAGTAACTTCGCAGATAACTTAAAAGCAGCGACGCAATGTCAATATATGATTTGGGGTGGAGCTTGGCATGCAGACTATCCTGAAGGAGAAAATTTCACGCAACTATTATATGGACCGAATGTAGGCAGAGGTAATCAGTCTTGCTATAGCTCATCCGCTTATGATGGTTTGTATAAACAAGCGATGCAACAGCCTCCAGAAAAGCGCATGCCATATTACGAAAAAATGAGTCGTCAAATTGAAGCTGACAATCCTCTAATTTTACAAGATACCCGTATTCGAAATTGGGTGATCCAATCCCACGTTCAAGGTTTTAAAGCCCATCCAATTATGAACAGTAACTGGCAATATTTAGATATTGCTTCACCACGACAAAAATAAGTGTTGAGTTCAAGATGAAGCAAAATTATAAACTTTCATTGAAATCCTACAGTTTGGCGCTTTGTGTTGGGCTTATAGCGAGTTCTACAACCACTTTGACATTTGCTAAAAGTCCAGCTGATCCAAATAAAGTATTGCGTTATGTCTTTCCAGTCGCTGAAACTGGTTTTGATCCTGCAGGTGTGCATGATTTGTATTCTGCACATGTGAATGGTTCGATTTTCGAGACTTTATATACATATGATTATTTAGCATCGCCAGCAAAGTTAGTCCCTCGCACGGCAGTCGCATTACCTGAGATTAGTGCAGATGGTTTGACGTATACCATCCGTTTGCAAAAAGGGATTTATTTTGCAAATGATCCTGCTTTTAAAGGAAAAAAACGTGAACTCACATCTTTTGACTATGCGTATACCTTTAAACGACTCTTGGATCCGAATCTACATTCACCGAACAGTTGGTTACTGGATGGACGTATTGTTGGAATGGATGCGTTACAGAAGCAAGCGCAAAAGAATGGCAAATTCAATTACGACCAACCGATTGTGGGATTACAAACGCCAGACCGATACACATTGGTTATCCGTCTAACTCGACCAGACCAAAACTTTCCAATGTTACTTGCTCATCAACCAGCAGGTGCTGTAGCAAGAGAAGTGATCGAAAAATATCGAAACAAAGCTGGGTTTGCGATGGGTCATCCTGTGGGTACAGGACCTTATATGCTGTCTCGCTGGACACCAGGTTCAAGAATTATTTTAAAAGCCAATCCTGATTTTCGTAGTTTTGTATGGAACTTTAAAGCGAGTTCCCCTGAAGACCAAAAAATTGTAAAAGCGATGCAAGGCAAAAAAATGCCTCAGATTGGTGTGATTGACATACAAGTGATGGAAGAAGGGCAATCCCGCTGGTTGTCATTCAGTAAAGATGAGGTTGATTTATTTCAACTTGATGGTGAATTGACTGTACAGGCTTTACAAAATGGTAAGTTAAAACCTGAATTGGTGAAAAAGGGGGTGCAATTATCTCGCATCGTTGATCCATCACTTGACTATCATTATTGGAACATGCAAAACCCTGTTGTTGGGGGGTTAAGCAAAGAAAAAATAGCCTTACGCCGTGCGATTGCGATGGCATTTTCTGCAGATAACTACATCAATATCTTGCAAAAAGGTGATGCTAAAAAATTACAAGCACCAATCCCAGAAGGTGTTGTTGGTTATGACCCAAATTACAGATCAAGTATTTCTTATTCAGTCAAAGCAGCCAATCTATTATTAGATCGTTATCAGTACAAAGTTGGTACAAATGGTTGGAGAACCTTGCCAAATGGTAAGCCTTTGGTCATAGAGATGACTGTTAGTGGTAGTAGTTTACGTAGTCAACAACAAGCTGAATTCTGGAAGAAAATCCTTGATGGTCTCAAGATACAGATGACCACACAATCTCTCCCATTTTCAGAAGCCTTGAAGTTGGAAAAGCAATGTAAAACCATGTTCAAAGCTTCAGCTTGGATCGCAGATTATCCTGATGCCGATAATTTTATGCAGTTGTTTTATGGCAAAAATATCAATGTAACGAACAATGGCTGTATCAAAATTCCTGAATTTGATCGTCTTTATGAACAAACTCAAAACATGGTGCCAGGTCCAGAGCGCGATGCCATATACAGAAAAATGTCACGTATTTTAGAGGTTTATATGCCTGTACAAGTGATCGGTGCTCGTTACCGAAATATTCTGGCGCAGCCTCGAGTGATTGGTTTTAAAAAGCATCCAATACTTCCTGCGGAGTGGATGTACATCGATATTGATATGAAGAAATAAAATTTAAAGAACTGGAGTAACAATGAAACATTACAATTTAAAACTCACCACCTTTTGCCTACTCACGATGGGAGTTAATCAATTTTCATCGGCAGATAACTTGACTCGACAAACCTTACCGTTATTTCAGTCAAAAGATATTCCAGCATTATGTGACGCCAAAATTAGCGATGTTAAAAAACAGCTTACGTCCTTAGAAACACTTCAACTCGCTCAAGATACGCCAGCCGCTCCAATATTGGCAAAATGGGATGCGATTCTTGCTTCTTTTGAGGATTTTTACGGTCCAATCGGGTTGTATAGCAACGTAGATCCTGATGAAGCGGTTCGCAAAGCTGCAGAAGATTGTGAGGTTAAAATTAGTCAGTTTCAAACTGAAATTTTGCAAAATTCAAAAATTTATCAACAACTTAAAAAAATTAAATCTACTGATCCTATTGATCAAAAGTTTCAAGCCGATATCTTGAAAGATTTTGAAGAAAAAGGGATACAACTCCCTGTTGATAAACAGCAGCGTTTAAAAGAAATATTGGATCAACTCACTAAAATAGAGCAGGAATATAGTCGGAACGTTCGTGATAATAAGCAGAAGCTAGAATTTACTGCTGCTGAGGTAAAAGGTTTACCACAAAGCTATATTGATGCTTTAAAGAAAAATGAAAAAGGAAATTATTTACTAGGATTTGAATATCCAGAATATCGTCCATTTATGGAGCTTGCAGAAAATGACGAGGCACGAAAGCGTTATCAAGTCGCATTTACACGCCGTGGTGGTGAAAAGAATCTGAATTTATTAAAACAAGCTGTCGATTTGAGATATGAACTTGCAAAACTGTTTGGAAAATCAAGTTATGCTGAATGGGTTTTACAAAAACGCATGGCAAAAACACCTGAGGCAGTGAATACATTTCTGGCAGATATTCATGCAACAGTTTCGCCTTTAGAACAAAAAGAAGTACAAACCTTACAAGCATTTAAAGCTCAAACATTAAATATTCCACTTGAGCAAGCCAAAATCGAACGATGGAGTGAAGCGTACTGGAGTGAAAAGTTACGCAAAGCTAAATATCAAGTAGATCAAGAAAAACTGCGTGAATATTTTCCAACTCAAGCAGCACAAGATTGGTTATTTGCGATTTCATCTAACTTATATGGTATCGAGTTTAAACCTGTAAAAGTGCCTGCGTGGCAAGATGAAGTTGAATATTACGATGTAACGGATACCAAAACTGGAAAATTGCTGGGCGGACTATACATGGACAAATTCCCACGTGAAGGGAAATATGGTCATGCTGCTGTGTGGAGTGTTTATGGGCGGAGTACATTAACTGATCGTAAACCTATTTCAGCTTTAGTGACTAACTTTAACCGTCAAGGATTGACCAGTGATGAGCTAGAAACTTTTGTACATGAGTTTGGACATGCTTTACATGGCATCCTTTCCAACACTCGATATTCATCACAAACGGGCACTACCGTTGAGCGAGATTTTGTAGAAGCACCTTCTCAGATGTATGAAGAATGGGCAAGACGAAAAGAGACACTTTCTAAACTTGCAGATTATTGCCAACCTGCCTGCCCAAGAGTTGATGAAGCATTAATTAAAAAGTTAGCCGCTGTACATAGTTACGGTCGTGGTTTGCATTATGCACGTCAAACTTTATACGCCCAGTATGATATGGCATTGCATGGAACGGATGCATTGAAGGTACAGCCATTGGATGTGTGGAAGAAAATGGAAAATGCTACAGCACTTGGATACGTACCAACAACTGAGTTCCCTGGACAGTTCAATCACATCATGAATGGTTATCAAGTAGGTTATTACGGATATATGTGGTCTGAGGTTATGGCTTTGGATATGTTGTCGGCATTTGCCGATAACTTAAATAATCCAAAAGTTGGTCAGCATTATCGACAAACTATTTTATCTCAAGGTAGCCAAAAACCAGCAGAAAAATTGGTAGAAGATTTCCTCGGACGTAAACCGAACAACAAAGCATTTTTTGATGAAATTACAGGTCAACGAGTGAAATAAGGGAGCATCTTTATGCTGGCATATATCATACGCCGTATATGGCAGATGATCCCAACGATGCTCGGGGTCGTGCTGCTGATTTTTTTCTTATTCAATTGGGTGGGGGGAGATCCTGCATATATCTTGGCAGGAAAAATGTCGAATCCTGAGCAAATAGAAAATATCCGACAACAGTTAGGCGTCGATCAGCCTTATTACGTTCAACTTTGGATCTTTATCAAGCAAATTCTAAGCTTCGATTATGGTGTGAGTTGGAGTACAGGTGAATCGGTCTCGCAAATTATAAGCACACGTTTAGGGCCATCATTGACGATTTTGATTCCATTGACGATTTTACAAACCGTTATTTCGATCATTTTGGCGTTGGCTGTTGCCTCAGTGCGAGGAAGTTTGACTGATCGTATGGTAATGATGCTTTGCACGATTGGAATGTCGATTAGTATTTTGGTTTATATCATTATTTTTCAATACTTCTTTGCTTATCAGCTTGGTTGGTTTCCAGTTCAAGGCTGGAGCGATAGCTTCAGTGAAAATCTATTCAAATATGCATTATTACCTGTTCTTATCATGTTGGTGGTAAGTATCGCCCCAACGTTAAGACTGTATCGTAGCTTTATTTTAGATGAGGTGAATCAGGACTATGTGCGCACGGCACGCGCTAAAGGGGTGAGTGAACGACGTGTCTATGGCGTGCATGTTTTACGTAATGCTTCGATTCCGATTGTGACGGATGTGATGGCAACTTTACCTGCTTTGTTAATTGGTGCCTTTTTGATCGAACGCTTTTTTGGTATTCCAGGGATCGGTCGAGAAGTCATTATTGCCGTTGAGCGAAGCGATTTCCCTGTGATTAAAGCGATTACGGTATACGTTGCCGCTGCAACCATGTTTTTTAACTTAATTGCTGATCTGATTTATAAATTAATCGATCCGCGTGTAGAGTTGAAGTAGGTGAACTATGCTGAGTGTATTATCAAAACGAAAAGCGCAAGTTCAGACCAACACCGCATCTTCAGGATTATGGCGTTTGGCAGTACAACGATTAAAAGCAGATCGTATTGCTATGGCATCCTTATTCATCGTATTCGCCTATTTCATTGTGTTGCTATTATCTGTTACAGGCGTAATCGCTTCGGATTGGAACAAAGAGGTCGCAGTCAGTTATGCACCGCCAGCCTTTATGGGTGCTGATACTGAAGACACGCCTCTGAGCCCAATCGCTAAACAAGCAGAAGTTTTACCTGAAAATCCAGTCGATCCTTTAAAAGATATTTTACGGGAATTGAATACTCAGACTACACAACAAACCTCAGGCAATGTAGCTATTGATTACTACGGTGTAATCGATCCATTGGCGGAAGATATGCATGCAATCAATCAGCAACTTGGTGGCGAGTTACTTGATCAAAAGCAAGAACTAAAAACAACCTTAGCATTCGGTGCAGATAAATGGGGGCAAGATGTTCTCCTTAAAACGATTAAAGGCGCTGAAACTTCGATTCTTGTAGGATTACTGTCAGCACTTTTAGCTGTTGTAATTGGGACTTTTCTTGGTGCAATCGCGGGATATTTTGGTGGTTGGGTAGATGATGTGCTCAATTGGTTCTATAACATCTTTACTTCAATACCTTATCTATTATTGGTTTTGGCTGTTGCAGCGGTTTTGCAGCAGAAAGGTATTCTTTCGATTGTATTAATTCTAGGTTTAACAGGCTGGACAGGAGTGTTCCGTTTGATTCGTGCTGAATATATGAAGCATAAATCTCGTGAATATGTACTTGCTGCCAAAGCAATTGGGGTCAGCCATTTCCGCCGTATGTTTGTGCATATTTTCCCCAACGTGAGTCATATCGCGTTGGTTCAGATTTCAATTCTAGTGGTAGCGTTTATCAAGTCAGAAGTAATCTTAAGCTTCCTCGGTTTTGGTGTTCCTGTCGGTGTTGTGTCATGGGGCAGTATGTTAAATGAGGCGCAAACCGAATTGATTTTAGGGAAATGGTGGCAATTGGCTGCTGCATCGATTGCGATGGCGGTGTTAGTGACAGCATTTTCTATGTTTACTGATGCATTACGTGATGCATTGGATCCAAAACTGAAATAGCGGAGTGAGATACGATGACAACAATAAATGAATCACCGTTATTAAAAGTTGAAAATCTTGAGGTGAGTTTTAAATCCGAGAGTAATCAATGGATTAAAACTGTTAAAGGGATTTCGTTTAATATTCCAAAGAATAAAACAGTTGCCTTAGTTGGAGAGTCGGGAAGTGGTAAATCAGTCACTTCATTGGCAGTTATGGGATTATTACCGAAAGGACAAAGTCAAATTTCAGAACAGAGTCAAATCCGTTTTGAAGATAAAGACTTACTTAATCTATCTGTTGCAGAGCTACGTAATATTTGTGGAAAAGATATTGCGATGATTTTCCAAGAGCCAATGTCATCATTAAATCCAGTATTTACCGTTGGTGATCAAATTGCAGAGGTTTTGCGTATTCACTTGGGTATGGGACGTAAACAAGCTCGTGCACGTGTTTTAGAATTATTGAAAGAAGTCGGTATTCCATCTCCCGACACCAAGATCGATGCTTATCCAAGTCAATTATCTGGTGGTCAACAACAACGTGTGATGATTGCGATGGCGATCGCTTGTGAACCGAAACTATTGATTGCGGATGAGCCGACTACTGCACTAGATGTCACTATTCAAAAACAAATTATTGATTTGTTGGAGTCTTTGCGTCAGCGTCGTGAAATGTCAATGTTGTTTATTACCCATGATTTGGCATTGGTCGGTGAAATTGCCGATGAAGTGATTGTAATGCGTCATGGTGAAATTCGTGAAAGTGGTGATGCTCAACAAGTTTTAGAACAACCGAATGATGTCTATACGAGAGCACTGTTGCATTGTCGCCCACAACTTTCTTCTCGACCATATCGTTTACCTGTGACCAGTGACTTTATGAAACAAGAAAATGGTCAGCTTATCGAAGCTATTAATCTGTCAACGGTTCATCTGCAAGAACGTAGTCGTGGCTTAACAGGTGACGAGCCGATTATCTTGGATGTACAAAATCTCAAAAAATCATTTTATAGTCGTAAAGGTTTATGGGGACGTGATGAGTTTCAGGCGGTGAAAGGTGTTTCCTTTAAACTGGCTAAGGGCAAAACATTGGGTTTGGTGGGTGAGTCTGGATCTGGGAAAACGACAATTGGTTTGTTACTTATGCGATTGCATGAAGCAACTGGTGGTCAGGCCTTTATAGATGGTAAAGATATTCTTGCGATGTCAGAGAAGGAATTTGCCCTCTATCAACGTAAAATTCAGATCATTTTCCAAAATCCTTACGCATCATTAAATCCTCGTTTTACCATTGGGCAGATTTTACTTGAACCGATGCGTATTCATGGGATCGGTCAAAATGATCAAGAGCGTAAAAAAATTGCACTAGAGCTTCTGGAGCGTGTTAGCCTACCTGTTGAAGCATATGATCGTTATCCACATGAGTTTTCGGGAGGACAGCGTCAACGGATTGCGATTGCACGTTGCTTAACTTTAAAACCTGAGATTTTGATCTGTGATGAGTCAGTTTCAGCGCTTGATGTGTCTGTACAGGCTCAGGTATTAAACTTGCTTCAGGATTTACAGGATGAGTTTGGTTTGAGTTATATTTTTATTTCTCATGATTTATCTGTGGTGAAATATATTTCAGATCAAGTAATGGTCATGAATCATGGGGAAGTGGTTGAAATTGCAAATTCAGATGAGCTCTATTTGAATCCTCAACATGAATATACCCAAAAATTATTAAAAGCAATTCCACAAGGTATTGCCTAGCTAGTTTTTGATTTTCATATCTAAGTCCAATAAAAAAACGCTCAAATTTGAGCGTTTTTTTATTTCCATTGCTGAGCAATTAGAACCTTTTAAAACCTTTATTCAGGCCAATGGTTTTACGTCCACTGTTGCCGTTATTATTGGTATTTGGGCGTTGTTGTTCTGGTTGTTCATCATCACGACGTTGTTGACGTAAATAACCTCCACGACGCGCCGCCATTGGTTTTTCACTCATACGTTCAGTACGACGTTTTGCCATACCGAATAAGCCTGTACCTTGACGAGGTTTTAATTCAACTGATTTCGCTAAGTTATCGATATCAGCTTTATCGAGTTCCATCCAGCGACCTGTGCGTAATTCACGTGGCAAAATCACTGTACCGTAACGAGTACGGAGTAGACGACTTACTTTTAAACCTTGTGATTCAAAGATACGACGTACTTCACGATTACGACCTTCTTTCACAACGACTTGATACCAACGGTTAATCCCATCGCCACCAATTTCAGAGAAAGATTCAAACTTAGCAGGACCATCTTCAAGTTCGACGCCCTTGAGCATATTGTTACGGATTTGCGGAGTGACTTCACCCATAACACGAACGGCATATTCACGTTCTACTTCATTTGAAGGGTGCATTAAGCGGTTAGCAAGCTCACCATCATTTGTAAAAATCAATAAACCAGTACTGTTGATATCAAGACGACCCACCATTACCCAACGATCATTGGCGATTTGGGGTAAGTGATCAAATACAGTAGGGCGTTTCTCAGGATCATTGCGTGAGCAAATCTCACCTTCAGGCTTGTAGTAGATCAATACACGACGACGTATTTCGTCTTCAATCTGGAATTGTACTTTACGACCATCGATACGGAGTTCATCAGTCGGTTCAATACGTTCACCAACTTGGGCGATTTTACCATTGATGCTGACACGACCAGCAGCAATAACCTCTTCCATATAACGACGTGAGCCTAACCCCACTCTCGCCAGTACCTTTTGTAATTTTTCACTCATGACAGCACAACCTTAGACATAATGATCAACAGTTCACCTTCTCAAGACTTCGGCGCATGTGCATCGAGAGCCATGAATGCTTCCTTGGCGTTCTGTAGGGGAGGCAATTGACCTAGCGAAGCTAGACCAAAAGCATTTAAAAATTGAGGCGTTGTAACTAACAACGCGGGTCTTCCAGGTAAATCTCTAAAACCAGATTCTTTAATCCAGTTCCAGTCAAAAAGCGTTCTCAAGTTTTGGCTATTGTTTGAAACACCACGAATTTGTTCGATATCAGCACGTGTTACAGGTTGATGATAAGCAATCACTGCAACCGTTTCGAGTAAAGAAGGAGAAAGTTTCGTCGGACGTTCAGGCCAAACTTGCGCGATAATATTTCGATATTTTGCACGGACTTGAAAACGAAAGCCCTGTGCAGTTTCAATTAATTCAATAGATCGACCATGCTGCAACATTGCAAGCTGTTGCAGAAAAGTACGTAATTGTTGCTTATTATATTGGTTTTGAAATGCTTCTTTTAGTCGTGCTAGTGAAACTGGGGAGTCACTGGCAAATAAAATAGCCTCAATTTGCAACAAAACATCATGATGGATATCTTCAAGAGACATGCCTTCATGCGAATCGAATTGTTCTAAACTCATGCTGATACTCCTTGAATAGTTAATGGAGCCTCGATACCAGAATGAATAATTTGAATTTTTTGTTGTCTCGTGAGTTCAAGAACAGCCATAAATGTTACAACCATTCCCATACGACCTTGTTTTGGATTTAGCAGCTCAATAAAACTCAAGCTCAAACCAGTTGCAAGTTGACTTTCGATGAAGGCGATTCGCTCTTCTAACAGTACAGGTTCTTGTGCAACAACATGTTTAACGGGTTCAGGACGATTGAATACGCAAAACAAAGCATCACGTAATGCATCTACATCATAACCTTCATAAATCGGGGCAATATGACCTATGCTTACATTAGTGCTAAAAGTATCTCGCTCAAAAATTGGCATTTGCCCTAATTTTTCAGCCACTTGTTTGATTCTTAAATACGTTTCAAGTCGATCAATAAGTTCTTGTTTTGGATCTTTTTCAAATTGATCTACAGCAACAGGTTTTGGAAGTAACAAACGAGATTTCAAATCGGCGAGTAATGCAGCCATCACCATATAGTCTGCGGTGAGTTCGATATTGAGCGATTTCATGCTATCCATATAAGACAGATATTGGGTAGCGATTGGGGAAATATCCAATTGTAAAAGATCAAATCCATTTTTCTGGATTAAATAGATGAGAAAATCTAGAGGACCTTCAAATTGCTCAAGTAAAATTTCAAATGCAGCAGGGGGAATATACAAATCTTCAGGTATAGCTTCTTGCCATTCGTCAAGCACACGAATGGAAGGAGAAGTCTCCAATGTAGAAGAAAGGATTTGATTCATTACCGTTATAAGCCACGCGAATTTTCAAAAGCATGAAAGAGAAAGTGCGGACACATGCAAATTCACATGTCACAACAAGTTCAGCTATTCTAATCGAATTACCTAATTTAATAAATTGCTCACTTACAAAAACCTTAAGTTTCTCAGGGTATTTTCTATGCTTATGGCATCGTATGCAGTCCATACATGAATTTTATGGTTAAATTGTCTTCGCATTATAAAAAATTGGCATTTTTTTATGTACAGATATCAAGAAACACAAGAAAACAAATTTGGACAGCTCACCAGTTTTTCAGTTGAGCACTTTAAGCCTTGTGAACTAGTGCGTGGAAATATTGAGGGGAATTATGTCAATTTAATTGATATCAATTCTGAAGTTTCAAATCGAGCTTTTTCCCAAATTTGGAATTGTGTCGCAACAGAGCCAGATGAAAGTTGTTGGACCTATTTGCCGTATGCCGCACCATTGAATTTAACTGTACTTACGGAATCACTAAAAAATTCATTTAATTTTAAAGGCTCAACACATTTTCTAATTGAAATTGAGGGTGAAATTTGTGGATGGATTGCTCTGCTTAATTCTAGACTCGACAACGGTGCCATAGAAATCGGTAATGTTTATTTTTCCCATAGAATGAAAAAATCGAGGGCTGCTACATAAGCTATTTTTCTATTATTACAACAATGTTTTAAGCAAAGATTTCGACGCATTGAGTGGAAGTGTGATGATTGTAATCAACCTTCTAAAGCAGCTGCATTGCGTTTCGGGTTTCAATATGAAGGTTTATTTAGACAAGATCGAATTGAGAAAGGAAGAAATCGTAATACGGCGTGGTTTTCAATTATTGATGAAGAGTGGTCATATTTAGAGCCAGCTTATCAACAATGGTTAAGTCCAGAAAATTTTGATGCAAAAGGTATTCAGAAAAAGCGGTTATCAGATTTTATATGATTCAATTTAGACATTAAGCATCATAAAATTGCGTATTCGATAATTGATTGACATTGAGATCGAATACACAAGTTTAGATTCTCTAAATCTTCAAATATGTCTTTTATAATCTTAACTTCTAAAAAATATTCAAAACCTTATTGTCATGTTTAATTTATATAAGCCCTTCTTTGGGTTCTTTGACTTCAAGGGTGATAGATAGGTTCTAAAAGCCAAGGTTCAATGACATAGATTGTCTGGTCATCAGCATAATCATAAATGTTCACTAACATTTGAAATAGATGCATGTGCTATATCTTTATTATTCAAACGCGCTCACATCTCCAACACCACGACGTACGATCTCAGGGTTTTCTCCAGATAAATCCACGATACTAGTGGTGGATAATGTACCGAAACCACCATCAATAAATACATCTATGCGTTTGCCGAGTTGATTTTCAATATCATAAGGATCATCTAGTGGTTCTGTTTGATCAGGAAGAATCAGGGTGCTTGTGAGTAGTGGTTCGCCGAGCTCTTTTAGCAACGCTTGTGCGATAGGATTGCTAGGAATACGCAAACCAATGGTTTTTTTCTTAGGATGCATCAAACGTTTTGGAACTTCGCTGGTTGCAGGCAAAATAAAGGTGGTTACAGCAGGCGTGTTATTTTTAAGCAGTCGATACATTGCATTATCAACTTTTGCATAGGTTGCAATATCAGATAGATCACAACACATAATCGCATATTGATGTTTGGGACCTAGACCGCGAATCTGTGCAATTCGCTCCATGGCATTTTTATTTCCAATTTGGCAACCAATTGCATAAGCAGCATCAGTTGGATAAACAACCACATCACCTGCACGTATACGATCTACAGCTTGAGTGATTAAACGTGCCTGTGGATTTTCAGGATGAATATGTAAGTGCAACATTATTATAACTCCCTGATCTTTATGGCTGAATTAAGTATGAAACGTGTTAAGGGGCGGATGCAAGTCTCAGATGTGATAATTTTGTCAATCAATCAAGCGATTCACGTTTAAATTCATCAAGTTGTAATGCTCGTCCATTACGCGTACACAAGCAGATGTAATAAATGAAGTGTGCAGCATCACGAGGTAATTTAGACTCACCTGAAAAAAAACGTTTTACTTGATTAAAAACATTGTCTTTAAACAAAGCACCATCACCACCTTCACCAGTTAAGTTATCTAAAGAGACACGAAACTTTCGACCAAATGCAGTTGCAAATAACCATTCAATCGCTTGGGGTTTGATTTCTACTTGTTCAAAAAGCGCTTGCTGTTCCGCAGTTCGACCATCAGGTGCATACCAATAACCTAGATCAGGTAGCTTTCTACGTTGTTCCCCTGAAATCGTCCAATGACTAATTTCATGTAAGGCACTATTAAAAAAACCATGAGCAAATTGGATTCGTGCAGGTAGCTGATCTGTCGCTGGGAAATATTCTGGTTCAAAATCACCTTTAACTAATGTGACATTATGGTGGGAAAACCAGTGATTAAAGTGTAAAATGAGCCAATCAACATGTTCTACTTCAGTTGTTAACTTTTGCCAAGATGAGCGTTGCACTTGATCTGGTATCAATCGAGGTAGATCAGTTGAATGGGTGCTAACAAGTGATGAAGTTGTTACTTCAGGTTGCGGCTGCAACAGGTGCATTGCTTAATTTACCCCGAGTTCTGTCTAAAGAAGTGCAAAATTGTATCTTAATCTTTGACAGAGTACCGATGAATTTGTAGAATTGCCGCCTTAATTATGTCAGCAAATACCTTTCCGGCACAGATTGAGCCGTTTAAATGGGCTGAACAAGGCTTTACATGGTCAGGTACACTGCCATTGTCTCGCTTTGCTCGTATCGCTCGTGAAGCTGTTGGATCAATTAATGATCAATTGATCAACATAGACTGTAAGCTATCAATGGATGCATATCATCGCATTGTATGGTTAGATGGACATATTGATACGAAAGTTCCGATGGAATGCCAGCGTTGCTTGGATACCGTTGAAACTGAACTTGTATCAGATTTTCATTTAGCTTTAATCGATGATGAGTCACTGATAGAGCGCTTGGATGAGGATGCTGATTTCATCGTTTTAGGTGAAAGTGAGTCAACGAAAAAAGGTGATATTGATACACCTGCTTCGATCGATTTGCTCGCATTACTAGAAGATGAACTGTTATTGTTGATGCCTTTATCTCCTAAGCATGATGCTTGTGAGTTAAAACATCGACCTACCATTCAGGACGTTGTCGAAGAGAAGCGGGATAACCCGTTTGATGTTTTGGCAAGTTTGAAGGGTAAACTTAACTCATAATTTGTGTTATAATGTTGAGTTAAGACAACTGAATTTGTTCTGATCCATTTTTTCGATCTTTGTAAGGAGCCATCATGGCCGTTCAGCAAAACCGTAAAAGTCGCTCTCGCCGTGACATGCGCCGTTCACATGACGCTTTAACCGAGAATGCATTATCTGTAGACCAAACTACTGGTGAAACTCATCGTCGTCACCACGTGACTAAAGACGGTATTTACCGTGGTCGTCAATTATTCGCTAAAGCAGCTGATGCTGAATAATTGAATCATATGCATTAAGCGTTAGCTTAAAGTATAGAAAAAATGGGAGCGAAAGCTCCCTTTTTTGTTGTTTTTCGCAATTATAAAACGATTTAATCAATGTTAAATTTCCGCATCGAGAAAAAGTCTGCTGCTATTCTCATGTAGAATCATGAGAAATGATGAAACTGGCAATAGACCATTTTAAGGATTTTTATATGTCGACTAAACGACTTGAGCAGGCAGCTCAAGCAACAAAAACCGCATTTGTATTCCCGGGTCAAGGCTCGCAAAAAGTAGGTATGCTGGCTGAACTTGCTGAGCAGTTTGGTGTGATCAAAGAAACCTTTGATGAAGCATCAAATGCACTAGGTTTTGATTTATGGCATATCGCGCAAAGCGGAGAAGGTTTAGATCAAACTGAAAATACACAACCTGTTTTATTAACCGCTAGTATCGCGTTATGGCGCGTATGGTTGGAGTTAGGTGGTGTAGTACCAAAATACTTGGCAGGACACTCTCTAGGTGAATACAGTGCTTTAGTTGCTGCGGAAGCGATGACATTGGGAGATGCTGTAAAACTAGTGAATTTGCGTGGGAAACTCATGCAAAATGCAGTTCCTCAAGGTGCAGGTGCTATGGCTGCAATTCTAGGTCTTGATGATCAGAAAGTGGTTGAGCTTTGCCAAGCTGCGACAGCAAATGGCGAGGGTTCGGTTGAAGCTGCCAATTACAATGCGCAAGGTCAAGTTGTGATTGCAGGAACTGCGACTTTAGTCCAACAGGTTATCGCTGCTGCAAAGGAGCAATCAGGCAAAGCCATTGCGCTACCAGTATCTGTGCCTTCACATTGCTCATTAATGAAGCCAGCAGCAGAACAGTTTGCTGAAGCTTTGGAACAAACTGCCATTGAGCTACCACGCCTTCCTGTAATACAAAATGTCAACGCGGAAATTGCGACAGATGTTGCTCAATTGCGTCAGGCATTAACGGCTCAGTTGTATGAGTCAGTGCAATGGACTCGTACCATGCAATATCTGCAAGATCAAGGTATTCAGTATGTGGTCGAATGTGGACCTGGGACTGTACTGAGTAATCTTGCGAAGCGATTACCGAACATAGATAAAGCATTTGCGATTGATAGCAAGGCACGTATGGAAGATGCCCTAAACGCAGTATTAGTGGCAGAAGGAAAAATTGCATGACACAACAACGAAAAGTTGCGTTAGTGACAGGAGCTAGCCGAGGCATTGGCGCAGCAATTGCACAGCAGCTCATTCAAGACGGTTTTTTTGTAGTTGGCACCGCGACTTCTGAATCAGGCGCGCAAAAACTGACAGAAAGCTTTGCTGAGAACGGTGCGGGTGCTGTACTTGACGTTCGAAATGGTGAAGCGATTGATGCACTGGTAACAGATATCGAGCAAAAATACGGTTCTGTCCTAGTTCTAGTGAACAATGCTGGGATTACGAAAGATAATTTGTTACTTCGTATGTCTGAAGATGATTGGGACGATATTCTCAATATTCATCTCAAAGCTGTTTACCGTCTCTCGAAGCGTGTTTTGAAAGGTATGACTAAAGCACGTTTTGGTCGAATTATTAACATTAGTTCAGTGGTTGCACATTTTGCAAATCCAGGCCAAGCCAACTACTCAGCAGCAAAAGCAGGGATTGAAGCATTCAGTCGTAGTTTAGCTAAAGAGATGGGCAGCCGTCAGATTACTGTAAATAGTGTTGCACCTGGATTCATCGCGACTGAAATGACTGATCAGTTAAGCGAAGATGTTCGTAAAAAAATGAGTGATCAAGTAGCTTTAAATCGTCTAGGTGAGCCTCAAGATATTGCGCATGCAGTGAGTTTCCTTGCAAGCGATAAAGCTAGTTACATTACTGGTACAGTTTTACACGTAAATGGTGGTTTATACATGGCCTAAGTGGCGATGTATAAACTTTTAAAAAATTTTATATTCAATTAAACTAGTGGCAAATTAAAACGCCACAAGCAATGAGGAGAATTCCTGTGAGCGATATCGAACAACGCATCAAACAAGCAGTAGCTGAACAATTAGGTATGCGTGCTGAAGAGATCAAGAATGAAGCATCTTTCATGGATGATTTAGGTGCTGACTCTTTGGATCTGGTTGAACTTGTAATGTCTTTCGAAAATGATTTTGATATCACGATTCCAGACGAAGATTCTAATGAAATCACGACTGTTCAATCTGCAATTGATTATGTAACTAAGAAACTTGGTTAATCATATCGCATGATTAAAAGCCACCTTTTTCGGTGGCTTTTTTATATGTTCAACTTTTCATATGAATAGATGTAAAAATATCTTACAAAAAAAATAAACTATAAATATGAAAATAATTTATTTGAGTGTATAAAGTTTATGCTATTTAAAATAATTTATTAAACCATAACAACAAAAGGGAATTTTATGAATATAGCAAACCGTATTAAAGAGATCATTATTGAGCAACTTCGTGTAAATGAAGAAGATGTTTTACCAAATGCATCCTTTACAGATGATTTAGGCGCTGATTCATTGGCTGTAGTTGAGCTCATTATGGCTTTTGAGGGGGAATTTGGTACTCAAATTCCTTATGAAGAGGCTGAGAAAATTATTACCGTTCAATCTGCAATTGATTATATGACCAATATTGTGGGAGAAAATGCTTAAATTGCTTCAAGTTTTGAACGAATTGAAAGCCGCCGTAAGGTGGCTTTTATATTTAAAAAATATATAAATGTGAAAGCTTAAAATCAGTTTTACTGCATATACATATATTTACAAGACCTCGTTAAATTGAAACTCGCATGCTTTATTTTTTCTGTATAACTAATTGTAAGTCTGTTTTGACTATGCTTAATCAATAATTACAGAGGAAATAAAAAATGGGTCTTTTTGATTTTGTTAAAGGAATTGGTAAGAAAAATAATGCTCCAGCAGAGCCACAACCAGCACCAGCAACTCCAGCTGAACCTTCTGCACAAGAAGTTGCCAATAAATTATTAGGTTTGATTAAAAGTTTAGGTCTTGGTGTTGATGGTTTATCAGTAACTTATAATGGAAATACCGATACAGCCATTATTAAAGGGCGAGTCAAAAGCCAAGCAGATAAAGAAAAGATAGTTCTTGCCGTTGGTAATATTGATCATGTCGCTCAGGTGGATGATCAAATGACTGTTGAAGTTCCAGAACCTGAAAGTAAGTTTTATACAGTAAAATCAGGGGATAACTTGTCTAAGATTGCAAAAGAAGTTTATGGTGATGCAAACCAATACCCTAAAATTTTTGAAGCCAATAAACCGATGTTAAAAGATCCTGATGAAATTTTCCCTGGTCAGGTATTGCGTATTCCGCAATAATTTGTGGGTTTTAAAAAGGCGCATTCAGCGCCTTTTTTTATAACTATTCATTGAAATATATTCAATATTTCAAACATCAAAATCGTTTTGGAATCTTTTGCCCATTTGGAACTGGTGTTTCAGCATTTTTTAATACACCAAATAGCCATGTTTCAGCATGCTGAACCGCTATTTTTAGTGAATCACCTAAGGCTAAACGTCCAGCAATGAAGCTTGCCAAAGAGCAGCCTGAACCATGATATTGACCTTGTAAACGCGGGCAACGGCTTTCAGCAATCATTTTCCCATCAGCATAGAGAACATTACGGATATGGTCAGGAGTATCTTCATGTCCACCTTTAACTAAAACTGCTTTAGCACCCATTTCAAATAATTTCAGAGTAGCGAGTTCAATATCATCCACACCAGTTAAAGCTCTCAATTCAACTGTATTGGGTGTAATCACAGTCGCGAGAGGAATTAGCTCAACAAATGCCTTTACTAATGTTGCTTGATCACCTAGAGAGCCACCACTGTTTGCGACTAAAACAGGATCAAGTACATATTGATAATCATCATGTGCTCTTAAAAATTCAGCTAATGCAGCAATATTATCGGTAGTGCCCAACATGCCAGATTTTACACATTTGATCGGTAAGTCTCCAACCACAGCATTTGCTTGAGCTAACAGCAATTCTTTTGAACTTGCTTCAAAACCAAATACTTGTTGTGAGTTCTGTATTGTCAAAGCCGTACAAGCAATTGCCGCATGTGCACCGCTTTGTCCTATGGCTTCTATATCTGCTTGTAGACCAGCACCACCAGAAGGATCTAAACCTGAAAAACATAGTACGGTAGGACGCACAGCAATTTCCTTTTGTTCTCTCAATTACGCTAGTATATGTAAGTTTCGAGAAACTCTCGACTATGTTATGTAAGGCTGTAAGAGATTGAGCGAATGACGATCAGAAATATTTTAATTGATTTAGATGGGACTCTAACTGATCCCAAAGAAGGTATTCATCGTTCAATTCGTTTTGCGCTAGAGAAACTTGGTTATCCAATAGCTGATGAAGTAGATTTGGATTGGACGATTGGACCACCATTAAAAGGTTCTTTGGCGAGATTGTTAAACTCCCAAAGTGATGAGTTGGCTGAGCAAGCACTCGCAGCCTATCGTGAACGTTTTGCAGTGATCGGATTATTTGAAAATCAAGTCTATCCAAATGTTGCTGAGACACTCTACAAACTAAAACAACGAGATTATCAATTATTTTTAGCAACAGCTAAGCCAACAGTCTATGCGAAACAAATTTTGGTGCATTTCGAGTTGGATCAATATTTCACAGAAATACATGGTAGTGAGTTGACTGGTGAACGTACCAACAAAGCAGATTTAATTGCTTATATTCTTGAGCAAGAACAATTGAATGCACAGCACTGTGTAATGGTCGGTGATCGTCAATATGATATTGTTGGTGCACGTGCTCATGGAATTGATACCATTGCTGTCAGTTATGGCTATGGAACACCAGAAGAACTGGCTCAAGCGCAGCCGATCACGCAAATCAATCAGTTTAATGAGCTGATTGAATGTATCGAGCAATTAAATCAACGGCGCAAAGTATCCTAATAAAAAGCCTCGATGAATCGAGGCTTTTTTTGTATTAAAGATTATGCTTTAAACGGTATTGGACGAGTTCTTCTATGCTAATCACTGTCAAGCCATGTGTTTGCGCATACGCTAACACTTGAATACCTGATGCCATAGAACCATCTGGGTTGGTTAGCTCACATAGCACACCTGCAGGTTTTAAGCCTGCCAAACGAGCTAAATCAATTGTCCCCTCGGTATGACCTCGACGGGTTAGTACACCGCCATCACGAGCACGTAAGGGGAATACATGACCTGGACGATGAAGATCACTTGCAACAGCACCATCTTTGGTTGCAGCTAAAACCGTTGTTACACGATCTTTTGCTGATACACCTGTCGTAACGCCTTGTGCTGCCTCAATCGTGACGGTAAACGCAGTTTTGAATTGGCTAGAGTTATCTATGACCATAGGTGGGAGCTCTAAATGGTCAGCTAATTGTTCAGTCAAACATAAACACACAATACCAGAACCATCACGAATCATTTGTGCCATTGTTTCGACGGTTAATGTTTCAGCAGCAATAATAAGATCAGCTTCATTTTCCCGATCAAAATCGTCCATGACCAATACAGGTTTGCCTTGGCGAATATCATCTAAAGCTTGTTGAATACGAAGTTCAGCTGGTGAGAGTGCTGAAAAGAAAAGTTCAGGTTGAATTAAACTAGACATATGAAACGCTCGCGTAATTGGGTTACGGTTGAACATTTCAGGACTGATGCAAAATAAGCGGACACCAAAACAAACCAAAGTAAGTTTCGGTGATTTCGTCTTCTTTCATCCGGACTATACCGTCGGCTTTGGTTTCTCACCAAATCTGCTTGTATATAAAAATATACAGGCTCGTGGGCTGATTAGGTCTTTGATGAGCAAAGCCTAACTTACCACCGGTGGGGAATTTCACCCCGCCCTGAAGCGATGTGATTCGATTATATCGAGTTTCTATATTCTGAAAATAGTTTTTTATAGAATGAACCGTTCTATTTAAATCAGAAAATTAAGTAAGAAATCATTCGCATTTTTCAATAATTCTAAGTGCTAGTATTCTTTTTGAATTACGCATACACTCCAAACATATAACAATAAAAATGGAGATCAACAAAATGGATATTAAGAATAATATCGAGTTGGAAAACTTGGCTCAGCAACTTCACCGACCTATGATGAGCTTAAAAGATTTTAGTTTAGTCTCGCAGCAAAATTTGGCTTGATTGAATCAGCAATTAAAACAAACGATCGAACAAGAGAATAAAAAATTAATCAAAGTCTCTTTAAAGTTCCATTTTTTCTAAGACCTTTATTTAAAAACTATCAACGATAGGGGCTGGTCATGACAAGATTAGCTGTTGAAGCTGAAATTATAAAACTGGCGCATATTTTGGGTGTTTCACAAACACAGCTCAATTTTTTAAAACCTTTGGCTCCAGAGAGCCTACGTCAGTTTCGCTTTGGAATAATAGAACAATTACAAGATCAACAAAAAAACAGATTTCGCTCTCTTGCTGTATGGATAAATTGGTTACCAAGTTGGTTAAACGTATTTATCGTAAAACGCTTTTTATCGCCATTGATTGTTGCTCAAATTGCATCGCATCTTTCTACAGAAAATTTATATCGAATCGCTAAACATTTAACACCCAAAATGCTTGCCGATATTGCAGTTTATCTTGACCCTCGTTTAGCCAGAGAATTATTGATGTTGTTAACGACGCATCAAATAAAAGATATCGCTCGTATTTTACTTGAGCAACGTGATTTTGTGACGATGGGACGTTTTGTTGGCATGTTGGCGGACGATGTTGTTCGAGATATCGCCGAAATGATTGAAAAGGAGAGCGATTTACTCGAAATCGTCTTTTATATTGAATCAAGAGAACGTATTGATCATTTAGTGCATGTCTTGCCGAAAGAGCGGATACAAAAAACATTATTAATTATTTGTGATTCTTCTCAACGCCTCATATGGCCAAAACTCTTGGCACTTATGACGCATATTGGTTATAGTTTGAAGCAAGAGCTAGGTGATTTGGCTGTTCAGCAAGGGGAGGATGTGATTAATGCGATCATTCAAGCTACGCAGGAAGATGAGCTATGGGAAGATATGCTGCCTGTGGTCGCTTGTTTGTCGAATCACGCACAGAATTTTGTAGCCAATTTACCAGCCTTGAGACAGGTTGAAATTATTCAAAGTATCGTAGCCGCAGCAGATCAGTGTAATTTATGGACTGATATGCTTGTAGTTGTTACGTTTATGCAAGATGAAGCGAGAGAAGCTGTGGCTGAGGCAATATCTCAGATTGATGAGGAGGTCTTGCATCATATCGCTTATGCATCTTTATTAAGATCACAATGGGATGTCACTTTTGACATTATTCGCCGTATGCCAATTGCAAAGCAAAAGCTGTGTCAGAGCATTTTGAATGGCTACATGCAGCAGCTCGATGAAGAAACCTATCAATATCTAGATCATTTATTAGATCAATATGGTATTGGATTGAATTCGATCACTGAGCAGTGATAATCAGGCAGAGGGGAGTGTATCTCGGATAGGAACCAAGGTTTCTAATGCATGCTCATACCCACGTTCAACCAATTCATCAAGCCGATGCCAATCAAACATTCCAATCCCATCTATGGGCATGCGTATATGTAAATTAGCGCGTTCTATTGCTGCTGCTTGAATCATTGTGTCACTAGCAAGTGTCGCTGTACGCATTAAGATTTCTGCAAGACGTGGAGCTCTTAATAATTTATCTTTAATAATTTTATTCCAATTCAACAAGGCACTTTGATCAGGTTCATTCAATCCAATGCCTGGAACACGAATGTCATCATGTGAACTTACATTACTGGCAATAATCGCACCACGTTCCAAATTTTGCATAACATCCGTAGGTAAATTATTAATCACACCTCCATCGCATAATAAATTTTCATGCCACGCCACAGGTGGAGCAACGCCAGGAACACTCATGCTGGTTCCTACCCAAGTCGCAAGTTCACCTTGATCATGAATAACTGCTTCACCTGTAGAAAGATTTGTAGAAATACAGTAGAAGGTTTGCTTCAATTCCTCGATCCGACGATGCCCAAAAATAGCCTGCAAACATGCATGAAAGCGTTGCCCACGAATCAATGAAACTTTAGGCATGGTGTAGTCATTGAGGTAATTTCGAGCAACAAATGTTTCATATGCAATATGTTTCATTTCTACACTATCGAAGCCACAAGCGACTAAAGCAGAAATGAAGGCTCCCATGCTGGTTCCGCCAACAATATCAATTGGAATATGCAGTTGCTCTAATGCTCGTATCAACCCAATATGAGCAAAACCACGTGCGCCGCCCCCGCCTAAAACGAGCCCTAAGCCTTGGCTAGTAATTTGTCTCGCGATTGCACGGATATCTGTTTCAGACCACGGGTGAATAAAATAATGTGCTTGAGCACAATATAGTTTCTTCCATTGCAGGGTGTAAGGTGAGGGATCACCTTCAGAGCGTAATAACACCAGTTCAATTGGATTTTGCCAACCATATTGATTTAAGACATCAACTAAGGGGCTGTGAATCGGAGATTGATTTGCTTCCGCTAAAATTAAGATTCGATCTGCTTGGTGCAGACAGCGCTTTGCCCATTCATCATCAGGTCGATCTGCAGCATATAATACATAACAATGCTTTTCTTCAAGAATAGCTAGCCATTGTCTTAACTTTAGATCTTCTGAACTGTAGTCTAATTTTGTTTGACTAAATCCTTCTCCAAATAAGGCATCGACATGTGCTGCAGTCACGACTCTTATATTGGGCCAACGTTTTAAATGTTCAGTCAATTGTTCTGCAAGATGAATTGCTGGAATCTGCATTGAGATCGGGATGATTGAAAGTGTCCTGCTATGGCTCATTGCGTGAATATGCTGCAATTCAGGCTGAGAACGGGCAATGATCATTTGAGATACAGCAAATAAAACTTGAGGGTGTTTTTGTAGAAACGCAGTAAACTGCTGTTGGGGAATCTCAATAAGACAAGTATCTCGAGTTGCGATTACGCGACCATGATGAGGTTGGTTTGAAATAACACCCATTTCACCAACGATTTCATGACGACCTAGATAAGTAGATAAATTGGTTTTTGTTGTTAATTTAACTCGTCCATGAGCAATAATATAAACATGAAGCGGGAGATCATCTAAATCATAGAGTTGATGACCAGTTTGTAAATGCTTTACAGAGCAGAACTGAGCTAGATCTATTAAAGATTCAGGTTCTAATTCATGGAATAATTTTACTTTGCTGAGTGTTTTTATAATATCCATATGCTTCCATTCAATTTATCTTTATTGTCTATTTATTTAATGAATCTGAACAATATTTTGCAAGTGAGGTTCAGTAAAACCCATCAATAGTTTGACGCATTTTTGTATTTATTTGGACATATCAGAAAATATACCCATAAAAAAAGCCAGTACACGATGACTGACTTTTTTGGGAATCTTGTGTTTTGTATTAAGCAATCTGTACAGGAATGCAGTTCGCTGTATGATTTACAGTGTTGTCTGGATTTGCATACACTAAGCGTGGCTTATGAAGATCAGCTTCTACTTCAGTAAAATCACCAAATGTAGCAATAATGACTAAATCACCAACATCAGCTTGATGAGCAGCACCACCGTTCACAGAGATAATGCCTGAATCATCTTCACCGCGAATTGCGTAAGTTGTAAAGCGTTTACCGTTAGTTACGTTCCATACGTGGATTTCTTCGTATTCACGAATCCCTGCTAAGTCCATTAATACACCATCAATTGCACAAGAACCTTCGTAATGAAGTTCTGCATGTGTCACAACTGCACGGTGAATTTTACATTTTAATAAACGAGATAGCATGGCTAGCGTCTCCTGAGTAAGACCTAAGATGAATATCTTATGGTTGACTTGTCACGTTTCCGCAGGGTGTAGGCGGTTTGATGCGCATTTTGCGCTTAAAAACACAATATGGCAAGCGTGATTGTTCAACAATTCAGTTTAAGTTTAAGCGGGTTTGTAAGCATTAATTTGATTCATCGCTTGTGAAACTTGTCCATCAACAAGCATTTTCACTTTTGAAAGCGCATGATCAATTGCTGCATCCATTAAATCTTGTTCACTGCTAGGAGCTTTGCCAAGCACATGACCAGAAACACGTTCTTTGGAGCCAGGATGTCCAATTCCAATACGTAAACGATGGAAGTTAGGACCGATATGCGGAACAATATCACGAAGACCATTATGTCCACCGTGTCCGCCACCTGTTTTTAAACGAATTATGCCAGGATCCATATCCAGTTCATCATGGGCGATTAAGATCGCTTCTGGTGTGACTTGATAAAATTTGGCAAAAGGCACAACACTTTGACCTGAACGGTTCATAAATGTTGTTGGTAAGAGTAAGCGTACGTCATGACCTTCAATTTGACCACGACCAGTGAACCCATGAAACTTTGGTTCTGCTTTTAAAGAGATACCATAACGATCAGCAAGTTGTTCAACGAACCAAAAGCCTGCATTATGGCGGGTTTGGGCATATTCCTTACCAGGATTGCCCAAACCAACAATTAGCGAAATATTTGACACTAATTTACGCCTTTAACACTTATGCGCGTTTGAAGTCAGCGTGCATAGGAGTGTTTTTAGCTGGGTGACGTTGTAACGCTTGGATTTTAACGTTTTCAACTTTATCACCGATCTTGATTTCGATCACTTCTTCGAAGAATTCTTTGCTTTCTAAAGCTTTAACGATTTCACGAAGTTCTAAAGTGATTGTTACAGGCTCAGCGCTACCACCGTAGATGATTGCTGGAATTTGTGAAGCATGACGAAGGCGGCGGCTCGCACCTTTCCCTTGTAGTGCAGCTTCACGTGCTTGAGCGTTTAATACGAAGTTTGCCATGGGCATATCCTCATTGAGATTATGAAACTAAACTTGCGACCAGTTTAGTGATAGAAAAACCCTAGCTAAGCTAGGGTTTAAGAAAAAAGCTGGGCTATTATAGATAACTATCGAACATAGCGCTAATAGATTCTTCGTTGTTAATACGACGAATTGTTTCAGCAACCATGCTAGCTACAGATACTTGGCGAATTTTACCTAAGTTCAAAGCTTCATCAGAAAGAGGAATCGTGTCGGTAACAACAAGTTCATCAATAACAGAATTACGAAGGTTATCAATCGCTTTGCCAGATAAAACAGGGTGAGTTGCATAAGCAATAACACGGCGAGCACCAAATTGTTTAAGTGCATCGGCAGCTTTGCAAAGCGTACCTGCTGTATCTACCATGTCATCAACAATGACACAGTCACGATCTTTTACGTCACCAATCAAATGCATAACTTGTGATTCATTTGCTTTTTGACGACGTTTATCGATGATAGCTAAATCAATATCACCTAATTGTTTTGCAACAGCACGTGCACGAACAACACCACCAACGTCAGGTGAAACCACCATAAGGTTGTCATGTTGTTGTTGACGTAGGTCTGCCAATAACGCTGGCGTTCCGTAGATGTTGTCAACAGGAATATCAAAGAAACCTTGAATTTGGTCTGCGTGTAAGTCGATCATTACCACACGGTCGATCCCAACAGTTGTCAACATATCTGCTACAACTTTAGCCGTAATCGGTACACGTGCTGAACGTGGACGACGATCTTGGCGAGCATAGCCAAAATAAGGAATAACTGCAGTAATACGACCAGCACTTGCACGACGCAAAGCATCTGCCATTACCAAGATTTCCATAAGGTTATCATTGGTTGGTGCGCAAGTAGATTGAACGATAAAAACGTCTTTACCACGAACATTTTCAGTAATTTCAACTGAAATTTCACCATCAGAAAACTTGCTTACAGAAGCAGCACCGAGTGGAATATGTAAATGGCTTACGACTTTTTGGGCGAACTGTGGATGAGCACTTCCACTAAAAACGACAAGATTGGGCATGAAGCACCCTTGGCGGTTGGCTTATAATGAATTTGGATGGCAGGGGCGGCTGGATTCGAACCAACGGATGGCGAGATCAAAACCCGCTGCCTTACCACTTGGCGACGCCCCTAATGCGGCAGAACTTTAATCGTTTTGCATGATAATGTCAATATGATTGAACAGGTATCAATATAAAACAAGTCTGTCTAAAGATATGGCAGGGGCGGCTGGATTCGAACCAACGGATGGCGAGATCAAAACCCGCTGCCTTACCACTTGGCGACGCCCCTAAATTTGATGATATGTAATGGCAGGGGCGGCTGGATTCGAACCAACGGATGGCGAGATCAAAACCCGCTGCCTTACCACTTGGCGACGCCCCTATTACATACATCTACAGGTGAAAATTGGCAGGGGCGGCTGGATTCGAACCAACGGATGGCGAGATCAAAACCCGCTGCCTTACCACTTGGCGACGCCCCTAACGTGTAACTTTGAAATGTCTTAAAGGTGATTCTACTAAACTGTTGACCAAGTAAGCTTTACAAGGTGCGTTTTGCAAAATCTTCTTTGTATCCATTTCACTGGTTACTTCAGTAAAAACACAAGCACCTGTACCTGTAAGCTTTGCTAGACCAAATTGATCTAAATATTGCATCGCTTCTTCAACTTCAGGGTATAACTGTCGAGCCAGAGGTTCGAAGTTATTTCCAAAGCTAGAAGGTTCTAACTGATAGGCGCAAAATTTAGTGATCTTAGAGTCTCTTGTCAATGTTTTTTGTGAAAATAACAATTGAGTGCTGATAAAACAATCAGGTTTTAAAATAATGAATTGTTTTTGATCTAAGTCTATGAATGATAAATGTTCACCTATGCCTTCTGCCCATGCATTTCGACCATAAATGAAGACAGGAACATCTGCACCAAGTTGCACACCATATTCGGCCAACTGTGTTTCATTTAAGCCGCATTCCCAAAGTTGATTGAGCACAATCAGTGTGGTTGCGGCATTGGATGATCCACCACCAAGACCAGCACCCATAGGAATATTTTTCTCTATCAAAATTTTTAGTCCACACGGTTTTTTTGCATGTGGGCGTAATAATTGTGCTGCACGATAGATGAGATTTTGTTCAAGTTGAACTTCAGCAATACCTTCAATCTGTATTATTTCTTCAGACAAATTTTCAAAAGTCATCCAATCATATAGGTCAATCAATTGAAAAATCGTCTGTAATTCATGGTAACCGTTCGCTCGACGACCAGTAATATGCAGAAATAAATTTAATTTTGCAGGTGAAGGTACTCTAATCATAGATTAATTTAATCAATTATCGATTTTGAATCACCATTGTAATACGGTTTTCTTTATCTTCCGCAAGTGGTTGTTTAAGTAATAATTTATTTGGCAGCATTTGTGCGTCGTTATAACTAAAATCAACTGTCCAACCATCTTCAATGAGTTGCTTTAATCTATTATTTTCATCTTTTATGATTTGCGCATTTTGAGTCGCAGGTTTGGCTTGTACCCAATACGTCAAGTGCATAATTGGTGCTTGCCATCCTGTAGCTTTTTCAAGTAATTCTTCAGGTGTGGTCGCTGAAATAAGTCCAGTTTTTGCACTATTTAGTGTGACTTCACCAGGTTTACCTTGAATTTGTGTTTTTCCAACACCTAGGATTCCAGTTAATTCAATATCAAATTCATCTTGTTGCTGTGCCCATGTAAAGAATGCACTGCCAGATTGCTGCGGTGTGCGAACCCCAATTTTGCCTTGTAAGTTAAAATTATTTTCATCTTGAACTTGCGGTGTCACGATTGGTTTTTGGGGTTGAGTTAAGCTTTGACAACCACTAAGTAATAAAACACTTGAACTACAAATCGCAATGCATAGTTTTGACAATGAGCGCATGAATTTAACTCTTTTTTACTGTGACAGGTAAGATTAAGCCATCAAGTTGTTGTAATTGTGGGGCATTTACATGTTTTTGTTTTAATTGATGTAACACATCACTAAATTGAGTGAGAGCACCTTGCATATACAATGCTTTGGCATATCGAATTCCAATATTTACATTCTGACTAATTTCATACGCTTGCCCAAGGACTTTGACTGCGGTATCAAAATCATTTTGTAAAAATGCGATATAACCTAGTGTATCTAAAATTGAAGCTTGTTCTGGTGCAAATTCTAGTGCGAGTTCCGCATACTTTCGTGCTTCTTTTAAGCGACGATTTTGTAAAGCGAGGGTATAGGCGTATGCATTAAGATAGGTTGGGCTGTTTGGCTCAATTGCCAATAATTGTTTCAGAGTCTTATCTAATTTATCTCGATCAGTGAAAGGATCAAGTAATAGTACTTCTGCATAAATGAGTTCAGGATCATCTGGTAAATTCTTTATTGCTTCATCCAGTAATGCTAAAGCCGCTTTTTTATTATTCATTTTCTTTAAAATATCAGCTTGCGCTTGATATAAGAAACTTGCATGTTGAGGATAATTCACGCGCTCTTGGGTTAAGAAGCGTAGTGCATCATTCAATTGTTCTTGTTTTTCAAAAATAGCAATCATATTGCGTCTAGAAACGATATATAAACTGCCGTCTACTAATCGATAATATGCCTTTGCTGTTTCATAGTGCTGTTTGCGTTGAGCATTGATGGCTAAGTAGTAATAGGCTTCATTTTGATATTTGCTTGAATTACGCAAATCGACTAAGTACTGTTCTGCTTTTTCATATTGTTTCAAATCAATACTGGTTAAGCCTGCAATAAACAGTGCTTCTTCAGCATTTGGATGATCTTTTATAACATCTTCAAGTTTTTCTAATGCTGTTTGTTGATCATTAATCTGAATGTAATAACGTGCTTCCGCTAAACGAATATCGAGATTTTCTTTATTCTTGCGGCTTGCTTTAACAAACCATTTTTGGGTTGCTTCATCATCTTGTAAAGCCATTAGCAGGTTGGCTTTCATTAAAATAAAACTAGTCGACTTAGACCGTTTACGCAATGCACGGTTAATATTCTTAAGTGCTTGCTCATACAAACCATCTTGCGCTTCTAGACCTGCGATCAAAGCCAATATCGAAGGATTGTCTTTTTCTGTGCTGGCACGTAAAGCATTCAATAAGATTTCGCGATCTTGAGCATTCTCAGGTGCAATTCCAGCCAAAATTTGTTCTAGATCAGAAGTGGGATCAATATTAAGGATTTTATCTAAGGTTTTTGCCGCAAGCTCATATTCATGCGTTTTCAATGCAATATGTGATAAGTAAAATAATGCTGGAACATCTTTAGGCTCTTGTTCAACCCAGTGCGTTGCAATATTTAATGCAGCTTGCAGATCATTGTATTCAAGAGCAACATCTAATGCGCGTTGCTTAATGGTTGTAGAGTTACTACGAATGGCAAGAACGGTGTAATTGTGTAATGCGGTTGCAATATCATCATAAGCAAGGGAAAATTCAGCAATCATGCTCTGTTGTAGTGCATTCTCAAAACTTTTGTCAGCATACATATCGTGTATTGCTTGTGCAGAGACATAAGAGCTCATGCTACCTAACAACAAGATTGTGGTAGAATACCGTCGAATCGTCTTGCCGCTAAAGTTATTACGGCGATATAGCTGACACAATTTTTATTGATCCAAAGTAATGCTTTTTATGACACCGATGTTGCACAATAACATAAATTTAGCGAAATGATGATCTGATATGTCTTTCTTTGCATTGGGTGTCAACCATCAAACAGCTTCTGTTGAATTACGTGAGCAAATCGCTTTCAATGCAGAGCGGTTAGCTGCGCTATTGCAGGAGCAACGTCAACATCCTTCATTGAAAGATATGGTGGTTGTGTCTACATGCAACCGCACAGAAGTTTATGCCATGACAGAAGACGCGGATAGCGTCTTAAACTGGCTCGCCCAAGTGAATAATATTGATGTAAAACAATTAACTCATCATGTTTATCGTTACGAAAACGCTCAAGCTGTTACACATTTAATGCGTGTTGCCAGTGGTTTAGATTCGCTGATGTTAGGCGAACCACAAATTTTGGGACAGGTAAAAAGTGCTCTTGCCCTATCAAAAAATGCTGAAACAGTATCACCAGAATTGAATAGTGTTTTTGAATATGCTTTCTACGCAGCAAAGCGTGTACGCTCAGAAACGTCAGTCGGTAGCCATGCCGTATCAATGGGTTATGCTGTTGCGCAACTAGCATCACAAGTATTTAGCCACCCAGAGAAAATAACAGTAATGATTGTTGCTGCGGGTGAAATGAATACTTTGGTTGCCAAGCACCTTGCTGAAATGGGCGTGGCTAAAATGTTAATTTGTAATCGCAGTCGTGAACGAGCAGATCTTCTTGCTCAAGAAATTGCTCATCAAGTAGATGTTGAAATTATTCCTTTCAATGAGTTAGCACAAAATTTATATCGAGCAGATGTTGTTTCAAGTTGTACAGGAAGTTTGCATCAAGTGATCGGATATGCAGATGTTAAATCAGCATTGAAGAAACGGCGTTATCAACAAATGTTGATGGTGGATTTAGCTGTTCCACGTGATATTGATCCAAAGGTTGAGTCACTAGATAACGTTTATTTATATGGCGTAGATGATTTACAAAGTGTGATAGATGAAAATCTAGCACAGCGTCGTCAAGCTGCTGTTGAAGCTGAAGTGATGGTAAATCAATTAGCGACACAATTGATTACTCAGCAAAAAGTTAAAGAGGCGGGCGGAACGATACAAGCCTACCGCCAACATAGCGAAGAAATGAGTCAAATTGAGTTAGAACATGCCATGGATGCATTACAACATGGACATCCGCCTGAGCAAGTTCTACAAGAGTTTGCTCATCGTTTGACGCAAAAATTGATGCATCCGACCTCCATTTTATTGCGTGAGGCGGCTAAAGCTGAGAGCCCTGATTATTTTGAATGGCTACAGCAGCATCTTCATGAAGTATTTGAGCATGAGCGCAAGCCAAAACAATAAAAAATTAGGATAGTAAGCGTAAGCTAATTTGCTTAGTTAATTCATTCAATTGCTGACGTAAGTTGCGTGATTCAATCAGTGTAATCGGCGATTTAAGTTTTAATCTTAAATACTTTTCTTGTAAGCCTAGAGCATATTCTTTTGCTAATTTATCTGCAATTTCAGGTGCTTGAGTTAATGATTGAATATTGGTGCGTTGCATAATATCAGCAATCTCATGGCTAAAATTGCTACATGCACCGAGTACATAATAAGTTGCTAACTCTTGATCATCTGGTAGATCATCAAACACGATATTTAGTACGGCTAAAATCTTGGCCAACAATTCTGTTTGATCAATCACCGCACGTAATTCTTCAAAATGAATATAAAGAAAGGGATGATGCATTAAAATAGCGATCGCAAAATCTTCATCTTTGGTTTGGATGTTAAAAGAAAGCGAAGCATCATGACTAATTTGTGGGGTAAAGCGTTTACCCAAGCCAAGTTTTTCACGGAAAGATTGGGTGAGCAAATAACGAAAAGAACCATGTTTGGGTAATAACTCCGTTAATTCTCGTAGTTCTCCCATGACTAAACTTTTACCTTCAGGTGTGCTGACATCATGTTGCCCTGTTAAATGGGCAAATACAAAGTCAGACAACAGTGGTGATTGTTGAAGTAGCCTTTGGAAGTTTTCTAAACCTTCTCGACGAATCAAAGAGTCAGGATCATGCTCATTGGGTAATACAAAAAACTTTAATTCACGCCCATCATTAAGAAGTGGTAATGCGATTTCTAATGTACGACGTGCTGCTTTTTGACCCGCAGCATCACCATCGAAAGCGATGGTGATTCGCGAATTTTGCTTAAATAATGTGGTTAAGTGATCTGCATTACTTGCTGTTCCAAGTGTGGCAACAGCACCATTAATGCCGTATTGCTGCAAGGCGATGACATCCATATAGCCTTCAACCATCAACCAATCATTGGCTTTAAGTTTACGGCCCTCATATAAACCATAAAGTAATTGGTTCTTGTGAAAAACTTCAGAATCAGGTGAGTTAATGTATTTGGGTTTAATTTCATCATTTAATGCACGACCACCAAAACCGACCACACGTCCTTTGTGATCACGAATGGGGAAGATTACACGCTCTCGTAACAAATCAAAATCACGCCCACTATCACTAGAGCGAATTAAGCCAAGTTGCTTTAAGCCTTCAATATCTTGAGGGAAAGCTTTTTCTAAATGCTGCCAGTCTTCAGGCGCGTAACCTAAACGCCAAAATTGAATTGTTTGTGGTGACAAGCCACGCTGCCTAAAATAATTCTGAGCTTTTTGACTATTAGGTAGCTGACGCTCATAAAATTGAGCTACATTTTCAAGAAGATCATATAAATTGCCTTCTTGTACATTTTCTTCAAATGCGAAAGACGGATCAAACTGCGCAAAGGGATCATCTATGAAACGATCCATATCTACAAAGTGCCCATCGGTATAGTCATCAACAGCAGGAGGCGGAGTTGTATGACTCTCTTGTGCTACAGTTGGTGCTGCTTTTGTAATAGTCTGAGAACTACGTTTGTAGGATAGTTTTTTATTATCTTGGTTATCCTTGGGTAAATCGATACCTGTTTTATTAGATAGTTCCTTCATTACATCAACAAAGTTACGACCATCAATATCCATTAAAAAGCGAATAGCATTCCCATTTGCCTGGCAACCGAAGCAGTGATAGTACTGTTTATCACGGTAAACGTGGAATGAGGGGGACTTTTCTTGATGGAAGGGACAACAGCCAGAATAGGTACGCCCAGTCTTTTTTAACTTCACACGTTGACCAATCAAATCGACAATGTCGGTTCGATCTAAAATCTGATCAATCGTATGTTGTGGAATCGCCATGTGCATTTAACCATTCAGGTAGAAAGTGAAATATTTTGCCGAGCAAAATGTCAGAAATTATTGTTGCATAAAATAAAAAACAGGCAAGGAGAGTCTTGCCTGTTTGATGTATCAGATGATTGCAAATTAGTTTGCAGCATCGTCCTCTGATGAGTTTGTTGCTTCTGGTTTATCTAAAAGCCCAAAGCTAAGACGATTTGTCCAACTCGGCTTATTATTTTCAGCTGGTACTACTGGTGTGACAACGGCTTCAGGTTGAGAGGTTGACTCTGTTTCAGATTTATCAAGTAAACCAAAACTTAGGCGGTTGGTTAGGCTGCGCTGTTGAGCTTCAGATATAACTTCTTCTTTCACTTCAACTGTTTTAGATTCACGACCTAACAAGCCCAAAGTAGCACGATTTACCCAACTACCTTCTTTGCGAGCAGCGCGTAGATTGACTTCACCGTTTGATTTCACAAGGTTTGGATAATTGAGTTTTAGAATTTCGATATATTGCTGAGCAGTCGAATTGTCGCCAAGCTTTTGATAGCTGTAGGCAAGTGTTGCTAAAGCTTCAGGTGTTTGAGGTGTTTGAGGATAATGCTCAATCACCCATTGTGCGCGCTCAGCTGCAGCCAACCATGCTTTACGTTGGATATTAAAACGTGCCGCATTCATTTCACTTTCAGCCAATTCTTGACCAATAAATTTCATGCGTTGCGCCGCATCAACAGAATATTTACTGCTTGGGAAACGGCGAATTAAATCCACAAAATTCTGGTATGCAACTTTTACATAGCTCACATCACGATGTGACTGTTGTAAAGAAGTGTAACGAATTAAGCTATCGTAGTTCATTTCCATGTTCGCTACGCCACGAACATAATAAGCATAATCAACATTTGGATGCTGTGGATTTAGACGGATAAAACGCTCTGCAAGCGCAATCGTGCCTTCATAATCTTTCTGTTTGAATTTTGCATAGAGAAGTTCAAGTTGAGCTTGTTGCGTGTAGCGTCCTGTTGGATAGTAGGTATCTAACGCTTCAAGAGATTTAACCGCATCAGTGTATTGATTGCGATCAAGAGACTTTTGTGCTTTTTCGAAATAAACTTGCTCACTTGATTGTGGTCCTTTATCAACCACTTCTTTTTTACTTGGATTGCTGCTACAGCCCACAAATGCAGACGCTACACCTAAAGAAAGTGCAAGCATCGTAATTTTATAACGTGGTAGCGACATAAAAACTCCTCTGTTATTCTGGGCAATGAGCTACAATGGTTCTATTAAACCATTTTTGTACCGATCATCAAATGACTTCAGCACAATCTTCCAATTCAAACTTCTCTGAAACAGATTTCTTACTCGAAGATTCTGTGGATGCAGATAATCATAATTCTGACTCAACTGCAACACGTTTATCGTTGCAAATACAACTCGATGAAGAGTATCTCGGTCAGCGTATCGACCAAGTCGCGGCTATGGTATGGAGCGAATTTTCGCGAGAAAAACTTAAACAGTGGATGAAAGATGGTCATCTGTTGGTAAATGGTAACATCGTAAAACCGAAGTATCGTTGTGAAGGTAATGAGCTTCTAACCTTAGAAGTTGAGTTAGAAGCGCAAACGACAAGCCAGCCTGAAAATATACCACTCAATGTCGTCTATGAAGATGATGATATTATCGTGATCAATAAAGAAGTAGGGATGGTCGTTCATCCAGGTGCTGGTAATCCATCGGGAACATTGGTCAATGCATTACTTTATCATGCGCCAAAACTTGCAGAACTTTCCCGAGCTGGTTTGGTTCATCGTATTGATAAAGATACCAGTGGTTTATTGGTTGTTGCCAAAAATCTAGAAGCTCAATTTTCGCTAAGTAAACAACTCGCTAAAAAAACAGTCTATCGTGTATATGATCTAGTGGTTTATGGAAACATTATCGCTGGTGGAACGATTGATGAGCCGATTAAAAGACATCCAGTCGATCGCGTGAAAATGGCGATCCTACCAGGTGGTCGAGAAGCGGTAACTCACTATAACGTGAAAGAACGATTTAGAGATTTTACTCGCGTTCAAGCTCAACTAGAAACGGGACGTACTCATCAGATTCGTGTGCATTTTAGCTATCTAGGATATGGTTTAGTCGGTGATCCAGTTTATGTAAATCGTGTGCGTTTACCTGCTGGCGCTTCTGAAACATTGATTGATATGTTGCGTAGCTTTAAACGTCAAGCATTGCATGCAGCAAAACTTGGTCTCGTTCATCCTCGCACTGGTGAAGAAATGATGTTTGAAGCACCGTGGCCTGAAGACTTTAAGCAATTAGTTGAAGTATTGCGCACTGAAAATAAGGCTTATTAAACGATCTTTGGAATAAAATATGGAATTTGTACAAGGTTTGCCTAAAGGTGTTTACGTCGGTCAAACGTGTATTGAGCATCCTCAAGCGATTGCAACGCCAAATCAAAATCTAAAAGGTTTTAATTTAGCATTGCATGTTAATGATGAAGCACAGCGAGTTCAGCAACATCGCATGATTTTGCTTAATCAACTATCAAACTATGGTGTTGATAAGATTACATGGATGACACAAACGCACAGCACGATTTGTCTAACTATCAATGAACAAATTCCATTTAATGCCCCTGAAGGCGATGGCTTAGTCACACAGCGTGCAGGACATGCACTCATGATGATGACAGCGGATTGTTTACCAGTTGTTTTAGGAAATGCTGAGGGTACAGAGGTTGCTAATCTACATGCAGGCTGGAGAGGTTTGGCGAATGGTATCATTGAAAATACCGTCGCTCAGATGCAATCACAGCCAGAATGGGCGTGGTTAGGAGCTGCGATTAGTCAACCTTGCTTTGAGGTCGGCGCAGAGGTGAAAGCTGCATTCTGTGAAAAATATACTGAACTGGAATTTGCATTTATCTCAGGACAGACTGAGGGTAAATATTTAGCTGATTTATATGCAATCGCTCGGTTTATTTTAAATCGCTTAGGTGTGCAGAATGTTTTGGGTGGCAATCAATGTTCATTTCAACAAACGACAGATTATTTTTCTTATCGTCGAGATTCTAAAACAGGACGTATGGCAACATTTGTGTTTATGCAATAATTTTAATTCAATAAGCAGTTGATTCGCTTAGTTGTGATGAAAAATGTTAAACTTGATTCAATTCATTGGTTTTTAAATTTTCCATGTCTTTCATTGATCAAGAAACTCCTAAAGTTCAAGTTTGTGTAATTTTTCATAGTCCTTATGGACATACTGCAAAAGTTGCTCAACATATTGCTCAAGGTGCGGAACAGGGAGGGGCAGAAGTGCATCTAATTTCTGTTGCTGCTCCACAGTGGGATTTAATCGATCAAGCTGATGTGATCGTAATGGGTTGCCCAACTTATATGGGTAGTCTGACTTCTGCGCTCAAGCAATTCATGGAAGACTCGTCTAAGCGATGGCTTGCGCGAACTTGGCAAGGCAAAATAGCTGCGGGCTTTACCAATGGTGGTGGATTAAGCGGTGATAAATTGGCGGTGTTGCAACAGATCAATCTGTTTGCGATGCAGCATGGCATGTTATGGGCGGGTTTACCGTTTATGCCAACAGGACGAAGTCCATCAGATATTAACCGTATGTCCAGTTTTTTAGGTTTAATGACTCAGTCAGATAATGCAAGCGTCGAAGTAACGCCACCAGAAGGTGATTTAGAAACCGCACGTAAATTTGGCAAATATTTAGCAGAATTACGATTAAAACAGATCAATATTTGATACCTATAAAAAAACCTCCAATATCCTTGGAGGTTTTTTATTATTTATGCAACATACGTGCTTTATCACGCTGCCAATCACGGTCTTTTTCCGTAGCACGTTTGTCATGTAATTGCTTACCTTTGACCAACGCAATTTCGAGCTTAACCAAGTGACCTTTCCAATAGCAGGCTAAAGGAACACATGAATAACCTTTTTGGTTCACTGCGCCTAGTAACTTTTCTAGTTCACGACGAGATAATAATAACTTTCGTGTACGTGTCGATTCAGGTACGACATGGGTTGATGCAGACAATAAAGGCTGAATCTGTGAACCAAATAAAAAGGCTTCACCATTTTTAAAAATGACATAACTTTCAGACAATGTCATACGTCCAGCACGTAAGGATTTTACTTCCCAACCCTGAAGTGACATGCCTGCTTCAAATTTTTCTTCGATAAAGTAATCGTGACGCGCTCTTTTATTCTGAGCAATCGTGCCACCATTATGTTTTTTTACAACTGTTGCTTGCGCCATAATTCAAACTTCCACAATTGCATCTATTGTGCCGTAAAACGTAACCTTTTTCCATTGTTTAGGAATTTCGCGTTTATTGCGAACTTTTGTTAAAATACATGCCTTATCTCATTCACTTAGAGTACAACGCATGTCTAAAACACGTGTGATTTATCCAGGGACCTTTGATCCGATTACCAATGGACATGTTGATTTAGTTGCAAGAGCATCAAAAATGTTTGATGAAGTTGTTGTTGCAATTGCAATTGGTCATCATAAAAATCCTGTGTTTAGTTTAGAAGAGCGTGTTGAGTTAGCCAAAGCATCATTAAGTCATTTAACCAATGTTGAGTTTGTAGGATTTGATGGCTTGTTGGTTAATTTTTTCCGTGAACAACGTGCCACAGCTGTACTTCGTGGTCTAAGAGCGATTTCTGACTTTGAATATGAATTCCAATTAGCCAATATGAATCGTCAGCTTGATCCTCATTTTGAGTCTGTATTTCTAACGCCTTCAGAGCAATACTCATTTATTTCATCGACATTAGTTCGTGAAATCGCTCGTTTAAAGGGTGATGTAACCAAGTTCGTGCCTGCTGTCGTCGTTCAGGCATTTGAGCGTAAACATCAACAAGGTTGGTAGCGTGTCTTTATATATAACAGATGAATGCATCAATTGTGATGTCTGTGAGCCTGTATGTCCCAATGAAGCAATTTATATGGGGGAATCAATCTATGAGATTGATCCTGCGCTTTGTACAGAGTGTGTGGGCCATCATGACAAACCGCAGTGCCAACTATTTTGTCCAGTTGATTGTATTCCTCTTGATCCCAATCATGTTGAGTCACAAGACCAACTGATGGAAAAATATAAAAAATTGACAGCGCAAAAAAATACAAGCAATTAACTTTGAACTTTGATAATATGCGCCTCGAAGTGGGCTGGACGGTCGCTGCTGTGGAGGTCTCCGTGACTGAAGCAGGGGAGGAAAGTCCGGGCTTCATAGGGCAGGGTGCCAGGTAACGCCTGGGCGGCGAAAGCCGACGGCAAGTGCAGCAGAGAGTAGACCGCCTCATTCGTGAGGTAAGGGTGAAAGGGTGCGGTAAGAGCGCACCGCGTGTCTGGTAACAGTTCACGGCAAGGTAAACCCCACCAGAAGCAAGACCAAATAGGAATCCTGAGGTACGGCCCGTACTGGATTCGGGTAGGTCGCTTGAGCGTATGAGTGATTGTACGCCTAGAGGAATGATCGTCCTCGACAGAACCCGGCTTATAGGCCCACTTCTAAGTTTTTTTGAAAATTGTGCTTGACGTGTGTAGCGAAAGTTAAGATAATGCGCCCACAGTTTTCGGCTATGTAGCTCAGTTGGTTAGAGCACCGCACTCATAATGCGGGGGTCACAAGTTCAAGTCTCGTCATAGCCACCATTTTATAGACCACGCTCCTGCGTGGTCTCTTTTTGTCTATTGTTTTTATAATTTTTTAAATACCTTTTTAACAAACTAATTTTACAGTTTAGTTAAGTGTTTAAATTTTTATGAAATTGCCGAAAAATGATCAAATGTGATTTAAAAGAATAAAAACTGTTCATATGTTCCATATTTTCAACGTCATAGGCTTGACCGTTTAAGCAGAACACTAGATAATGCGCACACAGTTTACGGCTATGTAGCTCAGTTGGTTAGAGCACCGCACTCATAATGCGGGGGTCACAAGTTCAAGTCTCGTCATAGCCACCATTTTAAAAACCACGCTCCTGCGTGGTTTCTTTTTATCTATAGTTTTTTTCTACTCAGCGCTGACTTGAGCTAGATTAGAGATGTGTTTCGATAACTTGTAGGGTCTGAGGGTTGCCGTAGAAAGGTTTTAAAACCATGTGAATAATGGGTTCTAACACATTATGTTCATCTAAGGCTTTAACAACTTTTGGATAAAAACGAACTGCCTCATTGCGTAGATCGCTTTCTTCCAAGCCAATAGCTGTGAAAACATCTTGTAGGCTTTCATCTTTATAAAAATCATAGAAAACTTTAACGCCATAGAGAATCAGATCTTGCAAAAATGAAGACTGGCGTAATTCTTTCCAATACTCATAGATCATCACAAAGAACTCTTCTACATCTAGAGGAGTGACTTGCTTAGTGTATTCAGAGAGTGGTTTAGATTTATTGTCGTCCCAAATATTGCGTGCCAAACTTTCTAGATCATCATTTGATAATAGACTCAAATCAACAAGTTGTTCTTGAATAAAGCGTGCAATACTTTCTTCTATTTTTTGCTCAATACGTTGTTGTTGGCGATAGGAAAAAGTTTTTAATTTCTGCTGCCATTCATATTTACTATCTTGAGCTTTTTCTTCATCAGCTGTAGCAAATAGTTTGGGTAATTTATTCTGTAGTGTAGAGGTTGCTATATATAAGCAGAGTTGCTCAATGGATGGGCTTTCTTTTAGAAATTTATTCAAATATTGTCGAATATTATCTAATTCTAAGATTTTAGATAGCCACATTTCAAATTGATGATCTGAGAATACATCTTGGAGTTGTGCTGAGGATTGCAAGGAAAAAACATGAAGACGCTGGGCAATTTCTCCAATGAATTCTAATAGTCCAGCACCTAATTGCATTTCAAAAGCATAGCGTTTAACTACAGCTTGAATTTGATCAAGCTCTACAACTTCTTTCAGTTTTATATTCGGAGCATGTTGTAAAAAAAGCTGAATAAACTGTTGGAAAAACTCGGGTGAGAGTTGAGTAGTGAGTTGGTTTTTATAAAACGCCACTTGCTCAAGCATAAGTGCTTGAGCAAGTAATTGTGACTTTTCAGAAACAATTTTTTCAGTCATTCGTTGTCCATCCGTTGACGATAGGGTAACGTCGTTCACGGCTAAAAGCACGTGAGCTGATGCGTGGTCCGATTGCACCTTGACGACGTTTGTATTCGTTGCGATCAACCAATCGAATCACTTTTTCTACCACTTCAGCATCAAATCCTCTCGCAATAATATCTGCTTGGCTTTGATCTTCTTCGATGTATGCATAAAGTATCGCATCAAGTACATCGTAAGCTGGTAAAGAGTCTTGGTCAGTTTGATCAGGGCGTAACTCGGCAGAAGGGGGGCGGCTGATCACACGCTCTGGAATTACAGGGGTTTCACTTAAAGTATTACGATATTTTGCTAATTCAAATACGATGGTTTTGTAGACATCTTTCAATACAGAAAAACCACCAACCATATCGCCATAAAGGGTGCAGTAACCAACTGATATTTCAGATTTGTTACCAGTCGATAATACGAGATTACCAAACTTATTAGATAAGCCCATCAATAGCGTACCGCGAGTACGTGCTTGTAAGTTTTCTTCGGTTGCATCAGCTGGTGTGTTTCCAAAGAATGGATAAAGTGTTTGCATAAAGCTATTTACAATAGGGTGGATCTCAGCAATACCAAAAGTTACGCCCATACGACGAGCTTGCTCGGTCGCATCTTCCACACTCATTTGTGACGTGTATGTATATGGCATCATCACTGCTTGAACTTTATCTGCCCCGATCGCATCCACTGCGATCGCAAGTGTTAATGCAGAATCAATACCACCAGATAAACCTAAAATGACACCTGGGAAGCCTGAACGTTGAACGTAATCACGAGTTGCCATTACGAGTGCTTGATAAATTTCAGCAAAGGTTTCAAGTGCAGGAGCTGATTCAGTTTTTTTGAATTCTTTTTGCTCTGCATCATATTCAACAAAATAAATTGATTCTTGGAAACTTGGAGCTTGTAGTGCGATGTCTCCATTTTTGTTGGTTACAAAACTTGAACCATCAAAAATTAGATCATCTTGACCACCTACTTGGTTAACATAAACTAGATTGAGATTTAACTGTTTAGCTAACTCATTTAAAGTTTGGATACGATGTTGCGGTTTACCTACTTCGTAAGGTGAAGCATTAAGAACTAATGCTGTTTCTACATTGAGCTGGCTTAATTGCTTAACAGTATTCAGTGACCAAACATCTTCACAAATAAGTACACCAAATTTATGACCTAAATATTCAAAAATTAGATGCTGATGACCTTCTTGGAAGTAGCGTTTTTCATCAAAAACACCATAATTTGGCAAGTTATGCTTATTATAAATCCCTAAAACTTGTCCATCTTTCATCACGGCTGCTGAGTTATAGCGGTAGCCATCTTCGGTTTGATGAACAAAACCAAATACCATGACGATATCTTTGACTTCACTTAATTGTGCAAATGCTTTCTGAGTGCGTTTGCTTAAATTAGGTCGAATCAATAAATCTTCAGCTGGATATCCGATTGTTGATAATTCTGGAAAGATGATTAAATCGGCTTGCTGCTGTTTTGCTAAATTTGCTTGCTCAACCATCTTTTGAGTATTTGCGTCAATATTGCCAATATGCGGAGAGAACTGGGCAAGAGCAATTTTAAAATTTTTCATTCAAACTTAATCCTGAGTCTTAACATGTGTTGATATACAAGTTCTTGATTTGTGTAAGTATAATTTTAAAGAACGTTGTATATCATAGCGCCAAACATTCTATATCTTAAAGAAAAATGACAAGGTGTCTAATATATACTAATTGCACATTTTTCTGCGTAAAAATAACAAGTTTTTCTGTTTTAAAGAGCAACATTTTTAAATGGTTGCGTAGTGATGGTGCATGACTATGAATAAACTTAGCATTGTCATTTATTCTTTTTTTTCGTGTCACTTTCGCATACCGAAATGACAGTTCAATGACATGAATAGAAATACTCTTTTTCGATTATTTCGGTAATGGGATAAAAAAATTAGGACTTACGCACTATCATTTATAGATTCTCTGTGGTAGCAGATGATTTTTATCGAGAATAAAGTCATCAATGAAGTCTTTGATGATTGGTCTAAATAAGTTCTTTTGCCAACGATATACATTTTCAAAGGTCCGCTCAAACTGTTTCTTTTGTATCTCGACGTAGGCCATCAAGGCTGAAAAAATATGATTCAAAATCAGTTTAGATCGTCTTACCTGAAACTTTTCAATATGACAAACCTGTTTAATCACTCGGTGATATTGCTCTATTTTCCAATGACTTGAATGTAATT